>JAFAKI010000401.1 GCA_019235595.1 Mucilaginibacter sp.
ACGACATTTTAAGAAGGCGCCTGATTCAACGTAGAATGAACTGATGGTGCTTGAGCCCATAGCTTTTGAATAAGATGCAGCTGGCAACGTTGCTCCAGGGTTGGTAACAACACCACCTGAAACAATAGCAGCTTTGTCATACAGGTCTAAATCTTTACCACCCTGGAAGGTGCTATAAAAATCAGTCCAGTATTTCACGTAATTGAAGTCTTTATTGCCGTGAGATCCATATAATACCATAGTGAAATCAAACCTTTTGTAGTTAGCATTAAGGTTTACACCATAAGTAAAATCAGGGTTTGGATTACCTAACCAGGTACGGTCATCAGCAGTAATTTTTCCATCGCCGTTTACATCTTTGTAGATGAACGAACCAGGGGCTGCTGTAGAATAACTTGGCAGGCTTGAAACCTGAGAGGCATTTTGATAAATACCAGCTGTTTGATAACCAAAGAACTCGCCGATAGGATGGCCTACTTCGTTTCTCACGATATTATTATCCCTCGAGCTACCAAAGTCAAAATAACCTGGGCTAGGCAATTTGGTAATTTTGTTTGAATAAGTCGTAATATTTGCTCCGATGCTAAAAGAGAAGTCGCTGCTCACTTTGCCATGATAGGTAGCAGAAATGTCCACACCAGTATTTTGAACGTCACCAATATTTACAAGAGGTGGATTTGCGCCACCCAGAGTAGCTGGCAACGGTTGCTGGAACAGTAACCCACTAATTGTTTTCTTATACCATTCTGCGCTAAGTTCTAAGTGATTAAACAAAGAGGCATCAAAACCGATGTTGGTAATTTTATCAATTTCCCAGCTTGTTTTATTGTTACCGATTTGGCTATTATAAAAACCCTGCGTAATTGCGCTGAGGCCACCTCCAATACCATAATAAGAAGCACCGGTACCTGATCCGAAAGCATTGTATGCATTGCTGGCACCAATACTGCTATTAACGATGTTGGCATCATTACCTGCTTCACCGTAGCTTCCGCGAATTTTCAGGTCATTGATCCAGCTAACATTTTTCAGGAAATCTTCCTGAGAAACGCGCCATGCCAACGATACTGAAGGGAAGGTGCCCCACTGATAGCCTGGGAAGAAGTCTGATACACCGTCCCGACGAATGGTCGCACCTAAAATATATCTGTCATTATAGGTATAATCTAAACGGCCAAAGAATGATAAAACTCCTAATGGCTGATAAACATAGCTATAAGGTGCACTAACCGGGGTGCCGAACTGCAACTGTACATAGTTAGGATCTAAAGAGAAAAACCCTTGTCCGGATGCGTGAAACTCGCGTCCATGTGACTCACGTTGCTCATAGCCACCGAAAACCTGGATATTATGTTTTCCAAATATTTGCTTATAGGTAATCGTATTGGTCCAGTTATAGTTACTACTCATTTGCTCATTTTCAGTTGCACTGTTTGGAGAAGTATGAGATTCGTAATTTTCATAAGTGTTGTAACCTATATTCCAGTAGTACTGGTTGTATAAATTACCGCCAAGAGCTGTACGTGCGGTAAAGTGTTTCAAGAAATCAACTTCACCAAAAATGTTTCCCTGCACGTTAACAAAATGCGCATTGTTTGTGCTTTGTCTTGCCAATAACGAATAAGGGTTGCTACCATTACCCAGTGGTTCGCCACCAGGACCGTCAAACCCACCGCCATAGTTTCCGGCTATATCATATACTGGTATAATCGGCATTTCACGGAAGATATAAGCAATTGGGCCACCTTCCTGTTGGAAGGTACCATTGTAGCCACCATTATTTTCTCTGTACGTTACATAACCATTTTCGCCAAAACGGATATGGTTATTAGCTGTAGAAAAAACAGTGTTCACACGGCCTTGGTACCTTTTTTCGTAGGTATTAAGTAAGGTACCTTTTTGATTTAAATAATTTAATGAAAACAAATAGGTATTTTTGTCATTACCACCGCTTCCGGTAACCGTATGCTGTTGTGTAGGTGCTGGAGTAAATACTTCATGGAACCAATCGGTACCTGCACCGGTAGCAAACTTTTGAATTAAAAAGTCATTTTGCGGATTAGCAGCATCAAAGTGATAGTAAGGTAATATTGCCGGGTCATTGGTTACACCCGCAGTACCAAATGCACCTGCTGCAGTAGCACCGTGATAACCATAAGTAGGTATTACACCAGGGCCTCCAGGATACAATGCTTCGGTAGCAACATCATTTGCTGTAAAGGCAAGTTGCGACTGTTGCTCAGGGTTCATCAAATGATAAGGGTTACCACCTATCGGCCTTTGAGTACCGTAGTAACCATCGTAGCTGATAGTTGCTCTGCCTGCTTTACCTTTTTTAGTTGTAACAACGATTACACCGTTACCACCTGCGATACCATAAATAGCTGCTGAACCAGCGTCCTTTAAAACGCTGATACTCTCGATATCATTAGGGTTAACCGCAGACATATCTTGAGCCTGAACACCGTCAATTACGTAAAGTGGAGTAACTTGACCAAAACCGTTCACACCGCGTACAAACACTGTACTTGGAGCACCTGGTGCACCCGAGTTGATAACGGTAACACCGGCTGCCTGACCTTGTAGTAACTGTTCAGAACTTGTAGCCGGTATTTTTTTCGCATCAGCAATATTTACAGTAGAAACCGAACCGGATATATCCTTTTTGAGCTGGGTTTGGTAACCTGTTACTACCACCTCATTCAAGGTGCTATTGGTTACTGCCAGCACAATGGTACCCAAAGATGGTCCTGTAACTGTAACTGATTTGGTTTGGTAGCCGATGTAGGATATTACCAAAACATCGCCGTTGTTTGCGTTTAACGCAAAAGCACCGTTTACGTCGGTAACAACGCCTACGTTTGTACCTTTAATTTTTACGGTAGCACCTATTACCGGTTGCTTATCATCACCTCCGATGACCTTACCCGTAATCCTTGTTTGGGCTGTAACTACCAACGAGGAGAGCGCACATAATACTATTATGCACAGCGTCCTTCCTTTTAGAAGTAAACTTTTAAACATGAGATTGAGATTTAGTTGATTAATTTATTGATTTAGTTGATACTTGATAAATTCTAGCTAGTGCCAGCTGCCGCCGGGTTATTGACTGGGGTCAAAAAGATTTATGCGATGCCCCCGGTAAAAGTTTGAGAGGTTAAGGGCAATGCATACAATAGAAAAAAGTAAAAGTTCTATCATTTAATAGTTGATAATAAATTTTAAAAAACCGTCACCGTTCCTTGCCTTCATGCATCCGGGACACCAGTAAAGGGCCGAAGCATTAAAAAATCATTACGTTATAATTATACTAGGTTATACTGGTTTTGCCGCAATCCGAAAAAACTTAATTGGTACTGCATCTAATTTAAATAGAGTGTATTGTATACACAAGAATGATTTGAAGATTTATAAATTAATTATTTTTTTACGATTTAATTACATACAAACAATAAAAAAACGAAATTTATTTAAGAATAATTCAACAAAATCCGCTTATCATTACAAAAATAACAACTCCAAAAAGCCACTATAGTGCGACACTAAATTGCAAAAACTGATAATTCTGCTTTTTAACCCAATAACCGTCAACTGCACCCTTATTTTTTTTGCTTATTCCAGCCCAATCTGACCGTTTTTGGCGATACAAAAAGATTAAAAAAACATCATAATCAGACACCAAAATACCCCTTGCTGATCACCGCCAATAACCGTTAAATCTACAGTTAACTGAAATAAAAAGTATAATAAAAAATGCCCCTCAGATTGTTTAAACAAAAAAAATGGCCTCAATTGTTTAAACAACTGAGGCCCGAATACTTGCTTTATTCCCTTTGTGTTTCTTTTATATTTTCTTTAAATTTTTGTCTGAAACTGACAAAATAACACCATCAAATTTTTCATTTATTCCATTGTACAGAAGCCGTTTTAACGTCGCTTGAATTGGTGCCAATTTGCACTATAAATTCGCCAGGCTCCCAGTCATAATTCAGCTTTGTGTTGTAAAATTTCAGATCGTTGGTAGTGATATCAAAAGACACCTCTTTTTGCTCACCGGCTTTCAAAAAAATCTTCTTAAAATGTTTCAATTCTTTAACTGACCGGCTGATGCTTGCAACCGGATCGCTAATGTACAATTGAACCACCTCTTCCCCATCAATATTCCCTGTATTGCTTACGGTAACGGTGGCTTTTAGGGTTTCATTTCCCTTCAAAGCGGTTTTGCTCAGTTTTACATCACTATATTTAAAGGTTGTATAGCTTAGTCCGTAGCCAAACGGGTATAATGGCGCGTTGGAAACATCAATATAATCAGATTTGAATTTGGCGGGACCCTTATCTTCAAAAGGACGACCGGTATTTTTGTGACTATAATAAATTGGCACCTGTCCCACATTTTTAGGGAACGTTGCTGTAATCCTACCAGATGGGTTGTAATTACCAAACAGTACATCGGCAATGGCGTTACCGGCTTCGGTGCCAGGAGCCCAAACATCTAATATGGCGTTCGCATGCTGATCTTCCCAGGTTAAAGCCAATGGCCGGCCATTGAATAGTACTATTACTATTGGTTTACCCGTTTTAAATAGCGCCTTTAATAACTCCCTTTGAGTTTCAGGTATCGTTATATCTGAACGACTTGCAGATTCCCCCGACATATTCGCTGATTCTCCAACTACCGCAACAACTACGTCTGCTTTGTTTGCTGTTTCAACCGCTTCGTCAATCATTTGTTGAGCAGGTCGATTATCTCTTTCCTGCTTCATACCGAAAAACCAGGCACGGGCATTCAACAAAGAGTCATCCGTTATGTTCGATCCACGGGCATATAATACGTTTGCCCCTGAACCTGCAACTTTCTTCACCCCGTCAATTACACTTACCGACTTTTTCGGATCACCAGCTATTACCCAGGTACCCAGCATTTCTGAATGATTGTCAGCTAAAGGACCAACCAAGGCTATCGTGCCTGATTTCTTCAGCGGCAACAATTGGCCTTTATTTTTTAATAGCACAAAGGAGTGCTCAGCGGTTTCGCGCGCTGCCAAACGGTTAGCATCGGTCAATTCTGATTTTGCTTCAACACCGGCATTAATCGATTTATAAGGGTTATCGAACAATCCCAGTTTATATTTTGCTTCCAACACCCTGCGGCAAGCCAAATCTATGTCCTGTTGAGTTACTTTTTTCTCTTTTAATGATTTCTTTAAGGTTTTCAGGAAGCCCTCACCTACCATGTCCATATCCAAACCAGCTTTTAACGCCAATGCAGATACGGTTTGCAGGTCGCCTAAGCCATGAGCCGATAATTCATTAACCGCGGTATAGTCTGACACTACAAAACCTTTAAAGCCCCATTGCTTGCGCA
>JAFAKI010000024.1 GCA_019235595.1 Mucilaginibacter sp.
TTGCTGCACCACCTGTCGGCGATCTGCGCTGGAAAGCACCCCAACCTGCAAAACACTGGGATGGGGTAAGAAAGTGTATTGCCTTTAGTGCGAGCCCTATGCAGGCTAAGCCCGTGCCATTTATGGTGTACACATCTGAGTTTTTGATACCTGAAGCGCCTATTAGCGAAGATTGCCTGTATCTGAACATTTGGACCGGCGCAAAAACCAAAGCCGATAAACGTCCTGTCTTTGTTTATATCTATGGCGGCGGTTTTACCAGCGGCGGCAGCGCCTGCCCGATATATGATGGTGAAGCCATGGCAAAAAAAGGCGTCGTGTTTGTTTCGATCAATTACAGGGTAGGGGTATTTGGTTTTCTGGCGCATCCGGAGTTAACCAAGGAGGCAGACGGTAAATCATCAGGGAACTATGCGCTGCTTGACCAGGTGGCAGCCCTGAAATGGATAAAGAGAAACATAGCGGCCTTTGGTGGCGATCCGGGCAATGTAACCATCGGCGGACAGTCGGCAGGTTCCATGAGTGTAAACTGCCTGGTCGCTTCGCCGTTAAGCAAAGGCCTGTTTAGCAAAGCCATTGCCGAAAGCGGCTCTTTGGTGGTTAAAAACCCCTTGCTGGCATCAAATACATTAGAAGCTGCGGAAACACAGGGGGCAAAGCTGGCCGAAAAAGCAGGGGCAAAAACATTGGCAGAAATGAGGGCCATGCCGGCAGATGAGGTATTGAAAAAGTTCCAGGGAAGGTTTGCTCCAATTGTGGATGGCTATGTGTTGCCTGAATCGGTGGCTGATATTTTCGCGGCCAACAAGCAAAATCATATTGCGCTGATCACCGGGTGGAATTACGATGAATTTGGCGGTCCGACCAAGAGCAAGGAAGATTTTAGAAAGCAGGCTCAGGCACAATATGGCACAGACGCGGAAATTTTTCTGAAATATTTTCCTGCCGAAACAGATGAGCAGTCCAAAGACTCTCAGTCGAAACTTTCCCGCGATCAGATATTTGCCGTTGCCGGATTCAAATGGGCGGCATTGCAAAGCAAATATGCCAACTCGCCGGTATATGTATATAACTTCGACCGTAAAGTACCGGCTGAAGGTGATATGAAAAAATATGGCGCCTTCCACACTGCCGAAGTTCCTTACATGCTGGACAACCTAAAATTTTTGAATAACCGCCCCTTTGAGCAGGCCGACAAGGAACTGGCTAAATTAATGTCGGGTTATTGGGTGAACTTTATCAAAACGGGGAACCCTAATGGTGCCGGATTACCAGAATGGCCAAAGTACAACACCACCAGCTACAAGATAAAAGCGTTTGACGCCAGATCGACGACCGAGACACTGCCGGATAAAGATGGACTTGCTTTTTTATTGTCGAAAATTGAGAAATAGGGTCCGGAAAATATCGAACACCGAATTTCCAATATTGAATGATGAAGGACAGAGAGAATATCGAACATCGAATGCTGAATGTCGAATATTAAAGTGCAACTACTTCGTTATTCAACATTCAGCATTCGTTATTCGACATTCAATCGTTGGGTTTCTTAGAATCAGGGAAAATTAACAAAGGGCCTGAAAGAGCCCTTTTTTTTATGTTATAAGATTAGTTTCAGGTTAAAGGTTGGAATTTTTTGTTATTTCCAAAGATGAAATACCATGGAAACTACAGTGATAACAATGCCTACAGTAACCGCAATTAGGCCAATAACAGACCATACAACCATGTAGTGTTCCTTGTGTGGTTCGCCTGCCACCACCTCTTCAAAAGATTGCCTTATTTTTCTCATGGGGAAAAGAATTAATTTATCACTATAAAGGCAATAAGAGTGCCATTCCGATTTAGGTTGTTTTGGGAAAGCGCAAAGGATGAGGTGTTTAAAAAATTCCCCAAAGTGAGTAATGTGGTTTTCCCGACAGGAAAAATTATACCCCCAGCGAAATCAGAACACAAAAAAAAACGGCAGGTGGGGATCCTGCCGTTCATGTTGTTTTTTGACAATTTATCAATTGTCATGGTCTCGTTCGTGTTCTCTGAATTCCGACCATCCGCACCGGGCTATATTCCATCTCATTTTCCAATAAAGATCGGTGTTTGATGTTTTGCTGATGATGATTTTACCACCGGTAACTTTGGCCTTGTCTAAATCAGCTTCAGTAATGCCTTTGGTTAGCCTGCCCAACTGCAAATCCAAAATCGCAGTATAGTTGGTTTTACCGTTGATGTCAATATTCTTTTCTTCAACTGTTATAGTAGCGTGTCCACTCAATATGAACTCAATAGGAATTACTTTCGCGCTGTCGTTCTTAAAGGTTCCTGTTACCACTAGCGGCGGCACAGTGTCAGTGCGTTCAAGAAAAGCAGTGATCTCAATTTCTTTGTAAACACCGGTATCCAAAGTAACATAAGTTTGGAGCGGTGTTAGCGCGAATAGATCTACATTGGTTAAATTGTTGGATTCAATTTCGATAGACACGCCCTTCCTTTTGGCTTCAAAGGCAAACCTGCCGATGTTGGCGTCACCTGCGGTCCACACTAATCCTGGAATTGAAGAAACTGAGTCTGGCGGAAGGCTGGCCAGATTGGCGCTCGTTGCCGCCAGTGAAAATGACAGCTGGGCCGTTGACGACGGCACAACCGATTTGTTGCTGCTCCCCTTTTTACAGGCAGCAAATGATATTATTGCTAATATCATTGTGGTAATAATGCTGGTTCTGACTGTTTTCATGGTTTTTAATTTAGTTATTGTAACAGATATTTTACATTACAATAAAACTACATTTGAACGAGAATTATTGTTTAAAAAATTTTCAACATTTCGTTAAATGAAAGTGTTAAGATTTAGGCTTTTAGTTTACACAAATTTTTTGTATACAACTAATTGATAAATAGAAGCTTGTGTGTTTGTGCCTTTTTGGGAGGAAAAAAACGGCAGGGGCCACTATGAACCACAATAACCTCTCACCCCTGCCGCCTAATTAATGACAGTCGTGCCATTAGCGTTCAACCATAATAATTACGATTTAAATGATAGCGCGGTTGCCTTTGGCTGATTTTTTTTAACAAAACATAATGCCTATAAAACGCTTATTGATTAAAATTGCAACAAATTGGTATGGTTATAAAATACAGTGCTATCCGTAAAATATTTATACTTTCAAGTTTTATAATCCTGTCAGCGCTTTCTCAGCCTGTTCTGGCCCAGCAGGTTAAAAAAAAACATCACCATAAAAAGACATCTGAAGACGGCACAGCATTACCTGCTTTTAGCTTCAAAACAATTATTATCGATCCAGGGCATGGGGGTAAAGACCCAGGTGCACACGGGGCCTACTCCAAAGAGAAAAATGTAACGCTGGCGATAGCCAAAAAGCTTCGGAACGCATTGAACGAGCAGATGCCATCGATTAATACCGTGATGACGCGCACCACAGATGAGTTTATCGAGTTGCACCGACGCGACGATATTGCAAGCGAACATAAAGGCAACCTGTTCATATCCATCCATTGCAATTCATCGCCCGAAAAGGTGAGCCCTGATCGTGGCGTGCTGATCCTCGTGTATGGATACCATCGGGCGGGCGAGCAGTTTGAAGCGCTACGCGAAAACGCATCTATATTTATTGAGAAGGATTATAAATCAAAATACAATGGCTATGGCGAGAATAGCGCCGTTAATACCATCGTGCTGAGTAACTTTCAGCAAAAATACCGTAAGGAGTGCATCCATTTTGGTGATCTGGTAAATCACGAGTTTAAGAAAGTAGACGGGCGCCGTAGTCTTGGCGTGCGCGAACAGGGGGTATTGGTATTGCAACAAAGCGCGATGCCCGCAGTGTTGATTGAAACCGGATATATTAATAACCCTAAAGATGAGGCTTACCTTAATTCAGTCGAAGGGCAATCTGAAATTGTGCAGTCTATTATACGGGCCATTAAGAAGTACCGGGAGAGTTTTGAACAGAAGTGAGAGTTGATTGGGTTGAATGGTTGATTAAGTTGAATGGGTTGACTAAACTACCTTATTGTTTTGTTTCGGCATACCCAGATTTGACAACTTTTAAAAAAAAGTTGTCAAATCTTAAAATTCAGTGATTATTTTTTCAGGTACGATTCAATGACGTCGACAACATTTTTTACAGCGGGTAGTTTAAAAAAGTCGACATGTTTGGTATCAATGATCTCAACAGAGACATTACCGTTGATATGTTCGGCCCATAGTTTTTTAAAGATCGAATTTCGGTAAACCTGTATCTTTTTGTATTCGGACCAGTGGCCGTCGGGGCTTGATTCATAGATCAACACCATATCGCCATTATATTTATCTGTGGGCTCATATTGTTCATGCAGATCTAATACTTTATTTTGCGTTTCAACATCTACTTTTACGTCTTGCCCCTCCTTTTGCCCTTTTATCGCCAGTTTCAGCAGGTGCGGAATACGGGTATGTAGGTATCTGAATTTATTACCAGGGCTGATATAGTTGAAAACCCTGATCTCATCGCGCATTCTGCGACTTAGCAACATGCCTTTTGCGGGGAATGATGGGAAATAACTGATTGCTGCCAGCAATCCTATTTTATGGTTAGCCCGTTGTAATTGTACGGCAACTTCTAATATAGTCCTTGCACCCATGCTGTAGCCCACCAGTCCGTATGGGCTATCCGGGTAGAGCTGTTTCATGAACGGAATAAGATACCCTACATACTCCTGCAAGTTCTTGAAGGGGAAATGTTCGGTGTCCTCAGTATAAATAATACCGTATAGCGGGTTTTCGCCCTTGAAGGTATAGACTAAATAATTAAAAATTGCCGGATAGCTGCTCCACGGCGGGAACACGAATATGGGCATCCCAACACCTTCTTTCAACAAAAAAACCGGGCTTACTTTATCTATCGTATGGGAATCAATTCTTTCTGCCAATTGCCGGATAGTCGGCAACTGATATAAACTTGCTACCGTTACATTGGCCCGCATGGTAGAATTTATCTTGTTGATGGTCCTGATGGCTACCATTGAGCTTCCGCCCAGGTCAAAGAAATCATCGTCAATTCCGATACGGGTCATATTTAAAATTTCCTGCCATATTATTGCCAGTTTCTTTTCTGTATCCGTAACAGCGGCAGTGAAGTGTTCCAGTTGCGGGCGGTGACGTTCATCAGGCATCGGCAGCGATTTGCGGTCTATTTTGCCATTGGAAGTTAAGGGAATTACCGCTACATTCACATAATAGGTGGGTACCATGTATTTCGGAAGCTGCTCCTTCAGGAAGTTCCTTAGTTCGCTGGGCTCTGCATTCCCGGTGGTATAAGCTATCAGTTCTCTTTCCTGCCCGGTTACTACGCGGGCCACCACAACAGCCTCTTTCACTGCGTTATGCGTTTGTAATACGGCCGATATCTCATCCAGTTCAATGCGGAAACCACGTATCTTTACCTGGTCGTCAATACGGCCCATGCATTCGATATTGCCATCCGGCAGCCAGCGGCCTATATCACCCGTTTTATACATGCGTTCGCCCGGCCTGAAAGGGTTGGCCACAAACTTTTCAGCAGTCAGCTCCGGGCGGTTCAAATAGCCGCGGGTTATGCCTGTTCCGGAAATGTGCAATTCTCCGGCCACACCTATCGGCAGTAATTGCCCCCGCTCATTTAAAACATACACGTATTCGCCTATAAGCGGCTTGCCGATATTAACTTTTGTGCTGTCGTGTACCGGCAGGCAGGTGCTAAATATAGTAGCCTCGGTAGGCCCATATCCATTGAGGACGGAAACCTGTGGCAATTCTTTGCGCAGATCATTATACATCTTTTCGGGCAAAGCCTCACCGCCAATGATCAGGATGTCCAAAGTGGATAATTGACTATAGCATGAACTTACTGCTGTAAGCTGCTTAAGACGTGAAGGGGTGAGCTGCAAAATATTAATCTGGTGTTCATTCAATTGGACCAGTATCTGTAGTGGGTCAATCTCGTCCATTACATGCACATGCACCCCCACGCTTAATGTACCCAGAAGCTCCAGTACCGAGATATCAAATGTATAGGTGGTTAATGCTGCCAGCTTCATCCCGGGTTTAAAACCAAAACGTTCGGTAATGTTCTGGTTGAAGCAGGCCAGGTTACCATGTTCCACCATCACCCCTTTAGGCTTGCCCGTGGAGCCGGAGGTGTAAAGCACATATGCCAGGTTAGACAGCCCGCTGATGTGCGAAGGATTTTGCTTGCTGTAATTGTTTTGCTGTTGCTTAAACTTGTCGAGCTCTTCCGGGTTGATCATCACCTTACACTTGCTGTCTTCAAGCATGTAAGAAATACGGTCGTCCGGGTAAAACGGATCTATCGGAACATAAGCTGCCCCCGATTTGAGTACGCCCAACATGGCTATTACCATCCATTCGCTTCTGTTTAATAGTATGCCCACAAGATCATCGGCCTCAATATGGTAATTGGCACGCAGATAGTTTGCCAGTTGGTTGCTTATCTCGTTAAGCTCCCTGTAGGTTAGCTCCGTTTCCCCGAAAGCCAATATCCCGGTATCTGGGTTTTGTGCCGCCTGCTTTTCAAATTGTGCTATGATGGTTTCGGTTGGCAACTGTATGGCAGTAATGTCATTAAATTCTTCCAGCAATTGTTTTTTTTCTTCATCGCTAACCAGCTCTATCGTCGTCAAATTTTGGTCTGGTGCATACGCTACCGCTGTTATGATATTTTTCAGGTGTTGCAGCATCCGTTTGGCCTGCCCTTCATCGTAAACCTCAGTATTGTAGTCCAATTTAAGTATGAGCCCGTCTTCAGATTCAGAAAAGATGAAGCTCACATCGGCCTGATTATTCGTTTTCGGGTGATCGCCGTGCCTTGCCGCTGTTTGCAAAAGCACCATCACATTAAATAAATGCCTGCGGTCGGTTTTATGCAGTTGGTTTAGGGTGTCGACCAACTCGTTATACGTATATTGCCTGTGTTCAAAGGCATTTAATGCCACTTCCCTAACATGCTGGAACAGTTCGCTGTAAGTGCCTGCCCCATTAAAACGGGTACGAAAAGGTAATACATTGTCGACGGTGACAGTTTGATCGGCCTGATCTGATTGTTCAGGTACTGTAACGAAGCCACCGATGATGATATCTTCCTGGCCGGTATAGCGGTAAAACAAAGCGTTAACGCATGCCAGAAGGCTTATATACAACGTGCCTCCCGGCGACTCACTAGTATCATTGAGTTTTTTTGCAATCTCTTTTTCGATGTTGATGTATTGACTTTCTGCGTTATAAGTATCAACAGCACCGTGATTTTTTTCTAATGGCCAATCAAGGACAGGTAATTCGCCTTCAAATTGCTTCAGCCAATACGCATTGTGCGAAATAATTTCGTCTGCCCCAACCGAGATCTGGGAATCGAGGTTTTGTGAGATACTCTTTTGCATAATATTAAAAAGGGCTTTCAACGCTGGTTTAAAAGGATTAATAAAATGGTTTAGATATTTATTCAATACATATAAAGTTAGGGTAAGTAATATGAAAAAGCCAGCGTTCGGTTTAAGTTTAACGGCTTTTTTATATACATTTTACATGTATTGCTGTTATCTTTACTAAGATAGCAAACAATATTTATGAAAACGCAAAATAACTTCTCCCGTCGCGATTTTTTTAAAATAAGTTTGATCGGGGCAGGTGTATTTGCCCTGGGTAACCCTTTTGAACTTTTGGCGGCAAGGCCATCCAAAAAAATGGGAATTGCTTTGGTGGGATTGGGTAATTACAGTACCGGACAGCTGGCGCCGGCCTTGCAGCATACCAGTAATTGTTACCTAGCGGGGATTGTTACCGGACACCCGGCCAAAGCAGAGGCCTGGAAAAAACATTATAATATCCCCGACAAAAACATTTATAACTACCAGAATTTCGACGAAATAGCACACAACCCTGATATTGATATTGTTTATGTAGTGTTGCCCGTGTTTATGCATAAGGAATACACCATCAGGGCGGCGCAGGCAGGTAAGCATGTTATTTGCGAAAAGCCCATGGCGTTGAATGCAAAAGAGTGCGAGGAAATGATAGCTGCCTGCAAAAAGGCGGACAAATTGCTTTCGATTGGTTATCGCCTGCATTTTGAGCCACATACTATGGAACTGATGAGGCTGGGCCAAAAACAGGTGTATGGTAAAGTGACATCCATCGATACGGGCAACGGCTTTACCTATCGCGGCGACCCGAATGCATGGCGCCTGAAGAAAGCCATGGCAGGTGGCGGCGGGTTGATGGATATGGGCATTTACTCCATACAGGGCACACGATATACCTTAGGCCGGGAGCCAATTGCCGTTACTGCGACCCAGGAAAAAACGCGCCCGGAATTGTTTAAAGAAGTAGACGAAACCATATTTTGGGAACTGGAGTTTCCGGGCGGGTTTGTTGCAAAAGGTAAATCGAGCTATAATCACGACTGGAGCTTTCTGCATGTAGAGGCGGAGCGGGGTAAATTCGGGCTGGAACCGGCTTTTGGCTATAATGGCATCGATGGATACACACCAAAAGGGCCAATGAATATTCCGCAGATTATTCAGCAGGCTGCGCAGATGGATGATTTTGCGACCTGCGTATCACAAAATAAACAATCGCGCGTGCCGGGCGAGGAGGGACTGAAGGATATGAAAGTGGTCGATGCTATTTATCGCAGTTTGGAATCTGGTAAGAAAGAGAGGATCATATAATGATGTATAAAGAAACTAAATTAGCCTGGCCTGATCTGGCCTTTGAAAACTGGAAGGACACACTGGCTACGGTACACCTGTGGACGCAGATAGTCGGGAAGATCAGGCTGAGAAAAATGCCCTGGCTGAACCACTCCTGGCATGTCACGCTTTATGTGA
>JAFAKI010000073.1 GCA_019235595.1 Mucilaginibacter sp.
CACATAACGCTCGTCACCAAAAAAGAAATGAACTTTGCTCCAGTCAATTTTATTTCTGTAAGACGGTGAAGCTAACAGTTCATATAATTTTTTAGGGGAATTTCCTCCCGATAGAGCTATAGAAAATTGCCCATTTGTGGAAATTGATTCCGATGCAATTTTCACAATGTAATTTGCCAATCCCTGAAGAACCTCGTCTTCTTTTTTAAAAACATTTATTTTCATCAAATAATTATTTTTTGCTCTGGACAGGTAGTGTAAACCAGTTAAATCCGTCACGTGCAATCAAGGCCTCGGCTGATTCAGGTCCCCATGAATCGGCTGAATAATTCGGGAAGTTGAGGCTCTTCTTATTCTGCCATGTACTTAAAATTGGCATTACCAATTCCCATGCTGCTTCAACCTGGTCACCGCGCATAAACAGGGTTTGATCGCCAAGCATGGTATCCAGAATTAAAGTCTCGTAAGCTTCAGGAGCCTGCTGTGTATAAGTACCTTTATAGTCAAATACCATATCAACGGCATTCAAAACCATATCAATACCCGGGCGTTTGGCCTGCACCTGTAAACGTATACTCATTTCAGGTTGTATGCTAATGATCAGTCTGTTTTGCTGCCAGCTTTCAGCTGCTTCTGTTGGGAATATCAAATGAGGAACATCCTTGAACTGAATGGTGATAACAGACGAAGATTGATGCAGACGTTTGCCTGTGCGCAGATAGAACGGAACACCTTGCCAGCGCCAGTTATCAATAAAAAACTTGATAGCTGCGAAAGTTTCTGTATTGGATTGAGGATCAACTTTTGGTTCGTCGCGATAACCTGGAACCTCCGCGCCCTTCATCCAACCACTGCCATACTGGCCACGAACTGCTGACGTACGTACTTCTTCAGGGCCGAATTTGCGCATCGCTTTCAATACGTCCACTTTGCGGTCACGCACTTCGTCAGCATTAAAACTTACAGGCGGCTCCATTGCGATGTGACAAAGCAACTGTAACAGGTGATTCTGGATCATATCACGTAATGCGCCTGAACCATCGTAATAATCACCTCGCTCTTCAACTCCCAACTGTTCTGAAACGGATATCTGAACGTGTTCAATGAAGTTCCGGTTCCAAAGTGGCTCCATAATAGAGTTGGCAAAACGGAACGCCATGATGTTTTGTACCGTTTCTTTACCCAGGTAGTGATCAATACGGTAGATCTGGCACTCATCAAATATATTGGACAGTAAATGGTTAAGCTCCCTGGCCGTATCCAGGTCATGACCAAACGGTTTTTCGATTACTATTCTGGTCTTGTTTTTATCTTCGGCAAGCTTGGCTTTAGACAAATTTGATGCAATAATTGGGAACAGATTTGGAGACACCGCCAGGTAATATATCACATTTGGTTTTGCTTTCCAATCTGCGCTATGCTTTTCTATACGTTTACCAAATTCCTTATAAGTTTCCGCATTTTTTACGTCAGAAACCTGGTAGTAAACATTTTTTGAAAACACTTCCCACTTTTCCTTGTCGGGCACACCGCTGCGTGAAAACTGACTGAGGTCTTTATAAAGATTTTCCCTGAATTGCTCATCAGAATACTGTGTACGACCGGTACCAATTATCGAGAACTGTTCTGGCATCCAGCCATCTAAAAACAAATTATACAAAGCGGGACCTATTTTCCTGGAGGTCAGGTCACCAGTGCCGCCGAATATGACAAATATGGTTGGGGCTGATTTTGTGTTTGAACTCATGGTAGTTTTTTGTTTGAGTAAGGACCTTTTGACCATTATTATTTTTCAGTCCACTGTGTATGAAATACGCCTTCTTTTCCAATCAGTTCATAGGTATGCGCTCCAAAATAGTCGCGCTGGGCCTGTGTAAGGTTTGATGGCATACGTTTATTAATAAAATTGTCGAAATAACTGATCGATGCAGTAAAGCATGGTGCAGCTATGCCGGCAGCAATTACAGCAGGCAACACGGTCCGCGCTCCTTTAACTGCTGCTGATACAAGGGCATGAACATTGTCATCCAGTAACAAATGAGCCAGATTTGAATTCTTCTCATAGGCTTTGAAGATGTCATTCAAAAACGCGGAACGAATGATACACCCACCGCGCCATATCTTAGCGATCTCGCCTAATTTCAGGTCATATTTATACTCTTCTGATGCCCTTGAAAGCAAGTGCATCCCCTGTGCATAAGAAACGATCATGCTGAAATAAAACGCCTGTTCTAAAGCAACAAGAAACTCGTCTGTATCTACATCCAAAGCTTTTTCACCATCACCATATAAAGCGGCTGCCTGTACTCTCAATTCTTTATATTTAGAAAGATCGCGCATAGAAACCGAGCTATCTATAGTTGGAATTGGCGCTTGAAGATCCATTGCTACTTGCGAGGTCCATTTACCGGTACCTTTTGCTTTAGCTTCATCTTTAATATCGTCAATCAGCAAATGATCCGTTCCCGGGGCGTTATAATGGAAAATGTCTTTGGTAATATCCAGCAAAAATGACTGCAAACGACCTGCATTCCATTTGGCAAATACATCGCCAATGGCTGCATTATCCATTTGCAGGCCTTTTTTCATGATCTCATATGCTTCAGCAATTAATTGCATTAAGCCATATTCGATACCGTTGTGCACCATTTTCACAAAGTGGCCAGATGCACCCGGACCGATATAAGTAACACATGGCGCACCATCAACTTTTGCGGCAATAGCTTCGAAAATAGGTTTCATCACGTTGTAAGCTTCTTTGTCGCCACCAGGCATCATACTCGGGCCGCGGCGAGCACCTTCTTCACCTCCGGAAACGCCCATGCCGAAAAAGTGTAAGCCTTTAGCTTCAAGTTCATCCACACGACGATTGGTATCAGTAAAATGCGAGTTACCACCATCTATCAGTATATCCCCTTTTTCAAGTAGAGGGGTCATTTCTTCAATAACGGCATCTACAATTTTCCCTGCCGGTACCAGCATCATAATGGCACGTGGCGTGGTAAGACTCGCTATAAATTCCTTTGCATCACTAAAACCCTGCACATCCTTATCTTTCCCTTCTTCATTCAGCGAGTTTACTTTAGAAGTGTCTTTATCATGACCCGCTACAGCATAGCCGTGATCGGCCATGTTAAGCAATAAACTCCGGCCCATAACACCCAGGCCTATCATGCCAAAGGCATATTTATTTGATGTTGTGCTCATTTGTGGTTTGAGTTTTCTTTTTTTAAATCTTCTAATATTTTTTTTGTCGTTTCAAAGCTGGTATGTTGATATGCCCGCAACCCGAGTTTTCCGGCAGCGAGCGCAAACATCTTTCTGTCATCGAAATAAACGCACTCCTGGGGTTGCGCCATGGCTACGCCCATTGCCAGCCTGAATATGGCTGGATCGGGTTTACGGATACCCACTTCGCACGAGGAAACAAATGCGTCAAAGCACTCGTGAAGCTTGAACTTTTTGATACGATAATCATTAAGTTCTTTACCCTCATTGTTAATAGATATGATCCTGAAACCGGAATCTTTCTTCCATTCTTTTAACCACGCAAGCATATCAGGCAGTTCCTTTGATTGCTCGAACATGAAATTTTTGAAGTCTTCACGGGTAAAATCGCGCGGATGATTAAAAACTACCGTATCGAGATATTCATCAAGATCAACGCCTCCCGCTTCGTACACATTAAAAATGAACGTATGCAGATCATTTACTTCCTTATAATCCAGGTTAAACAATCGTGCGGCTTCCTCGCGGGATTCATGCCCCCAACCATTGGTAAGCAATATGCCTCCTACATCGAAGAATAAGAATTTTACGGCTAAGGTCTCCACAGCAATTAAACTTTAACTTTTTGATCTTCAATTGCTTGCAATAGTTTCTCAAACGGTTTATTGAACTTCTCAATACCTTCGTCTTCTAACTGCTGAGTGACCTTATCAATATCGATACCAACTGTTTTAAGTTTTTCCAACACTGCTGTTGCTTCAGCGAGACCTTCTTCCAAAGTATTCGCAGCAATACCATGATCACGGAAAGCTTCAATAGTTTCCAAAGGAACCGTATCTACTGTGTCCGGTCCGATCAGTGCTTCAACATATTTGGTGTCTTTAAATGCAGGGTTTTTGCTGCTTGTACTTGCCCACAGCAAACGTTGTGGCTTTGCGCCCTGAGCGGCTAGTTTTTCCCAACGTGGTCCGCTGAATATTCTTTTATAGATTTCGTATGCTTTTTTAGCTGAAGCTATGGCTACTTCTGCTTTTAATTCAGGAGCACCTTTTTCGTCCAGTATTGGATCAACCAAAACATCGATGCGGCTCAGGAAGAAGCTCGCAACAGATGTAATATGACCAATGGAATGTCCTGCTGCCAGGTGATCTTCCAAACCAGCAATATAGGCTTCAGCCACCTCTTCGTAACGTGGTAACCCGAACAACAGGGTAACGTTGATATTGATACCTTTTGCAATTGAACTGCGAATAGCGCCCAAACCAGGTTTAGTGCCCGGAATTTTTATCATAACGTTTTTGCGGTCAACTGCTTTCCAAAGCTGTTCAGCTTGCTCGGCTGTCTCTTTTTCTTTCAGCGCCAGGAACGGTGATACTTCAAGGCTTACATAGCCATCAACACCTTTTGATTCCTCATAAACACCTTTAAAAAGGTCTGTTGCATTTTGGATATCCTTAACGGCTATGCCAAAGAATATCTCTTCATTATCATTTGTAGTTCTCGCTAATTCTGCAATATCAGCATCATAATCTGAGCTGCTGGTAATGGCTTTTTCAAAAATA
>JAFAKI010000386.1 GCA_019235595.1 Mucilaginibacter sp.
CCAATTAATGTGAATGAAAAGCCTGCAAATGCCCATTCCTTAATGATCTTGTATTTGTTCTGCAGCAAGGCTGCCACACCTAACAGCTTGAGTACTGCCAAAAACCCCATTAGATAGATAGGATAACCCATGGCATTCATGGCATCCACGCCTGCTTTTGCTTTGGCTAAACCACCACCTGCATCCATTACATGAAACAGGCAAAATACAATGTTCAATACCCAATAGGTGATTTTTATGTTTTTAGGATTCATGATATGTTAAGCTAATGGTTATTATACCTGATCGGGGTTATAGTTAATCATCCACCTAAGGCCGAATTTGTCAGTAAACATGCCAAAGTAAGCGCCCCAGAATTCTTTTTTGAATGGTGCCTCGATATTTCCACCTGCTGAAAGGCCATTAAAGAAATGAAGAGCCTCTTCCTCACTGGTTGGGCTGATGGATAACGCGAAATTGTTTCCGGGTTGCAATACCTGGCCCAATGATTCGATCATATCGGTTGCCATCAGGATTACGCCATTGCCAACAGGTAATGATATGTGCATGATCTTGTTCTGTACATCTGGCGGCATTTTATCACTCCCGGGAGAGTCTTTGAAACGCACTACTGCCAGGAACTCTGTACCGAAAACAGATTTGTAAAAGTTAAAAGCTTCTTCGGTATTGCCGCTAAAATTTAAATAAGGATTTACAGTTGCCATTGTCTTATGTTTTTAATTGGTTTTATGTTAAAATATAAAATATTCTGAGGCTGTCATGAATTTAATCTTGTTCAATTTCAGCTATGTTTAAATGATGGGCGATGTTCTTTAACTGCTGGGTATGCCTTTTTGTGTGGAAGCATGCAAAATGAATCCACTCTATTCTGGTAATCAATCCTATTGTAGGCATTTCAAATGTTGTGCATGTTTCGGTAAGGTTATTTTTTTCGGCAGCGTCTTCAATTCCGTCAAAAGCCTTTTCCAATGATGAATGCAACACAGTTTTATCTTTTGGAGAATCTGAGGGAATGATAAAATCAGGCGACTTCATTTTGATGTTCATATTCAGAAATACTTCGCCAAACATTTTTATATGCTCTTCAGGATTTCTTTCGGTAGTTTTTGATGGCCCGTTCAATGTTTGGGCTATACCCGATACTGATTTCAGGACATGCTCGGCTACCTGGCCGCCGGTCCAGCTTCCTTCGAAGGGGATTGCGTTGATATTGCCCTGGTTAAACAGGTCAAGAGCTTTCAAAAGCTCATCTTTTGTGTGTGCAATGGTAGTTTGCAAATCGTTTTTCATAATTTTTTGTTTTCACTGATTGAATGATGCAAATTAGTGTCATTAAACTGGTTATAAAACGCGTAAATCCGACAATCTGAAGGGTTATTTGCGACAAGATATTTTAACTGAATCGCCATATGAAAACTGTTTCCATCCTGGTACCAGAACGCGCTGTGTTACAGGGCATAGCCGACCCGCGTTATATGTTTACCGCCGTAAATAATTTTTTAACAAATGCGGGTAAGCCACCTTTGTTCAATGTACAATTGGTAGGATTGAGCAAAGAGGTGAAGCTAAATGACGGAGCTTTTTCTATACGGCCCGATTTGTTGCTGGATGAGGTAAAAAAATCAGACCTGATCATTGTGCCTCCACTAAGCGGCGATCTGAATGCGGCGATAAAAATAAACGAGGAATTTATCCCGTGGATACAGGAGCAGTATCACCGGGGCGCGGAAGTGGCCAGTTTATGCCTGGGCGCATTTTTGCTTGCCTCAACCGGTTTATTAAAGGGCAAGAAATGTTCAACCCATTGGTTGTTTGCCAATGAGTTCAGGAATATGTTTCCGGAGGTCGACCTTGTTGATGAGAAGGTGATTACCGAAGAGAATCATGTTTATTCAAGTGGTGGTGCCAACTCTTACTGGAATTTGCTGTTGTACCTTGTTGAGAAGTACACAAACAGAGAAATCGCCATTCTTGCTTCAAAATTTTTTGTGATAGATATGGGGCGAAATGATCAGTCGCCATTTATTATTTTCCAGGGACAAAAAGATCACGAGGACGAGGTGGTGAAAAATGCCCAGGAATACATTGAAAACAATTTCCACAATAAAATATCTGTAGATGAATTGTCCGATAAGTTCAGTATTGTGCGCCGCACATTTGAGCGGCGGTTTAAAAAATCGACCCACAACACAGTGGTCGAATATATCCAGCGAGTAAAAATAGAAGCCGCCAAGAAGAGTTTCGAAAGCAGCAAAAAAACCATTTACGAAGTAATGTATGATGTAGGTTATACCGATATTAAAGCTTTCAGAGATGTGTTTAAACGCATCACGGGTATGCCGCCGGTCGACTATCGGAATAAATATAATAAGGATGCTGCGGTCGCCGTGTAAATCATCCAAATTCTGTTAATCTGGCTGCGTTTTAGCATCAAATAAGTATCATCTTTTGTGTTTTAATGTCGTAAGTATCGGTTTAAAAACCAACGAATTACCCATAACCCGACCAAAGTTATTTGCGTACAAGTGTAAATAACAAACAGCAAACCAACAATCGCTGTCAAAAACCTGATTAATACAAGTTAATTAATGGCCAAACCGGGTAAGTTGATTGGGAACATAAGTGTGGGGAGAATCAGATATTATATTACTGCCATTTTAGTGGTGGTAACGACGTGCGCATTTGCCCAAAATCAGCAACTACATTTTACACATATAGGAACAGCCGAAGGGCTTTCGGAGCTCAACCCCAACTGTATGTTGCAGGATAGCCGTGGTTTTATCTGGATTGGCACTGCTGATGGTTTAAACCGCTACGATGGATACAGATTCAAAATATTCAGAAATGATGCAAAGGATAATTCCAGTATCGGCAATAACTATGTTCAGGATATAATTGAAGATAAAAGCGGAAACATCTGGGCCGCTACTATTGGTGGTGGACTGAATAAGTTCGACAGGAACACCAATCGTTTTCATCGTTATCTGCACAACGAAAAGGACAAAAGCAGTATTTCCAGTAATTTCGTAAGCAAACTGGCTCTTGACAGATCCGGTAAAATATGGGTCGCCACGCAAAAGGATGGCTTGAATCTATTCGATCCTAAAACTGGGAAAAGCACCCATTATTTTAATACAGGTGACCCCGCCAGTCTGGCTGACAACGCAGTCATGACGGTTTATGTAGATCATCAGAATAATGTGTGGGTGGGGACCGATAACGAAGGGTTATCTTTATTTAACCGCAGCAGCAATAATTTTACAACGTTCAAAAATCTGCCATCAAATCACGAATCAATTTCAGGAAATAAGATCACAGAAATTTTTGAAGATAGCCGTCATCTTTTATGGGTGGGAACACAGGGTGCAGGTCTCAATCTTTATAACCCTGCCACTCACGGATTCAAACATTTTGTAAATGATCCGCATAACAAAAATTCTTTGATCAATAATAGTGTCCAGAGTATAGCAGAGGACGACAATCATGATTTGTGGATAGGTACAGAAAACGGTGGATTAAGTATTTATACGCCAGACTGGGAACAATTTCTAAGCTACCATCACGACGATGTGGATAACACTACGCTGGCCGGTAATTCGGTAGATGTTATTTTGAAAGATAGGACAGGAAATATGTGGCTGGGAGTTTTCGCGGGAGGCATTGACCTGTATAAAAGAAAGACCAGCAATTTTGAGCACTACAAGCACAACATGCAACCTAACTCGCTTTCTAACGATTTTGTGCTGAGCCTGTACGAAGATAAAGACTATAACATTTGGATTGGTACGGATGGTGGGGGTTTGAATATGTTTAATCTGAAGTCGAATAATTTCGCAGTGTATAAAAACAAACCTTCTGATAAACACAGCATATCTGGTGATAATATTTTGGATATTAAGCCAGACGATCAGGGTAACCTGTGGATAGGCACCTGGGGCAATGGGGTAAATGTAATGAACCTCAAAACCCGAACCTTTAAAGTGTTTAAACACGATCCGGCTAATCCGAGTAGCCTAAGTGGAGATAATATTTATGCTATAGCGCAAACACCCGATAAAAAAATATGGCTGGGTTCTTTCGGCGACGGGTTAAATTTGTATAAGCCCGAAAGCAATACTTTCACTCATTTTAAGAATGAAGAAAAGGATCCGACCAGCCTGGGAAGTGACAGGATTAACTCACTTTTGAGCGACAACAAAGGCAATCTGTGGATCGGTACCGATGATGCGGGCCTAAATCTCTTCGATGCAAAAACAAACACGTTTGTGCGTTTCCCGCACAACGATCAAAAAAATAGCATAAGCAGTAATACGATTCTTGATCTTCATGAGGATCATGCAGGTTATATCTGGATATGCACCTTGAGCGGTCTTAATAGATTTGACCCAGCTACACGGCATTTTACGGTATTCAAAACCAAAGACGGTCTGCCTAATGATTATACGCAGGCCGTACTTGAGGACGATAAAGGGCATTTGTGGGTAAGTACCAATAATGGTATTTCCATGTATGACCCAAAGACAAACAAGTTCAAAAACTATACAACGGAAGACGGCCTGCAGGGCGATGAGTTTAAGCAGCATGCTTCACTAAAAAGCAGCACCGGTGCGTTTTATTTTGGTGGTGTGAATGGTTTTAATTCCTTTTTCCCCGACCATATTGTTCACTCGCCATACAACCCGCCGCTTGTTTTGACCAATTTTGAGGTGTTTAATAAGTCGGTTGAAGTAGCAAAAGATAAAAACGACCCATCGCCGCTTAAAAAGGATATTTCTGAAACCAGGTCGATCACTCTATCGCATGATCAATCTGTTATTTCAATTGAGTATGCATCATTAGATTTTCTATCACCTAATAAAAAGAATTACGCCTACATCCTCGAAGGTTTTGATAAAGGATGGAATTATGTAGGCAATAAAAATACCGCCGTTTATACCAATGTACCTTCGGGCACTTATACTTTCAAGGTAAAAAGCCAGAATAGCTCAGGTGAATGGTCGCCTAAAGTTCTGACGCTCGAAATCACCATTGTACCGCCATTTTGGTTTACGTGGTGGTTTGAGACTTTGGCGGCTGCATTTGTTATAGGTTTAATTTACGGGGTGTATCGCTACCGCGTTCATAATATCATCAAACAGAAAGCCAAACTCGAAAAAGAGGTAAAACATCGTACCGCCGTAATTCAGCACCAATCGGAGGAGCTGCAGGCGCAGTCTGAAGACCTGCAGGCATTAAATGAAGAATTACTGTCGCAATCAGAAGAGTTGCAATCGTTGAACGAAGAACTACAGGCACAGTCAGAGGAGTTAGAGGATCAAAAAAATCAGGAATACAAAGCACGTCAGGAAGCAGACAAAGCGAACCAGGCCAAAAGTATCTTCTTGGCAACCATGAGTCACGAGATCAGGACGCCAATGAACGGCGTGATCGGTATGGCATCTTTACTGGCTGAAACCCAGTTGAATAGTGAGCAACGTGAGTATGCCGAGACCATAATCAATTGCGGAGATAGTTTGCTGAGCGTAATTAATGATATCCTGGATTTTTCAAAGATCGAATCGGGTAAGATGGACATTGAGGAAGAGGAGTTTGACCTGCGGCAGAGTATTGAAGAGATCATGGATATGTTCTCGCAAAAAGCAGCTGAGCAACGTCTCGACCTGATCTATCAGATCGATTTTAATCTGCCGCATTTTGTAATAGGCGATAGTTTACGATTGAAACAGATAATTATCAACCTGATCAATAATGCTATAAAATTCACCTCAAAAGGCGAGGTGTTTATTAAGGTGTACTTATCAAAGGCAGTCAGCGATGATCAGTTGGAGATCGGTTTTAGCGTTAAAGATACCGGCATAGGTATCCCTGAAGATAAACTTCCAACCTTGTTTAAGGCATTCTCGCAGGTCGATTCTTCCACTACGCGTAAATATGGCGGATCGGGACTTGGGTTGATTATCAGTGAGCGCCTTGTAAAATTGATGGGCGGTAATGTTTGGGTTGAAAGTAAATTAGGCGAAGGCTCTACATTTAATTTTACTATCCGAACCAAAGCCAGTAGTCAACCAAATGCAACGCATCAGCTCTTGCCTGGGATAATCAATATAGAAGGTAAGCGTATATTAATTGTTGACGATAATAAAACCAACCTGGTTATTTTAAAATCGCAATTAGAGCATTGGAAATTACAGACAGTTACCTGCGCTTCGGCCAGGGAGGCATTAAGCATATTAGCTGAGGACAGAGGGTTTGATATGGTTATTTCGGACATGGCCATGCCAGATATGGATGGTGTCGAGCTTGCCCAGGCGATCAGAAATTCAACCAATCAGCTACCTGTTATTATGCTGAGTTCAATAGGTGATACCAATCGTAAGAGATATCCGGGATTATTTTCGGCGGTTTTGGTCAAGCCCGTGAAGCAAAACCAGTTGCTGAAAAGCATTTGTGCGGAACTTGGCGAGCGTAAAGAGGCAATACAACAGGTCGGTGAGAAACCTGAAAATGTGCTTGACCCTGAATTTGCCAATACGTACCCACTTGAAATCCTGATAGCAGAGGATAATGCGGTTAATCAGATGCTGATTCAGCGCATATTAACTAAGCTGGGTTATAAAACTAATACAGTTGCTAACGGGCTCGAGGCTTTGCAAGAGGTCTCTGGGGGGGCATACAACGTAGTATTGATGGATGTACAGATGCCTGAAATGGATGGCTTTGCGTCAACAGAAAATATCCGCAAACTGGAGACTTCACAACCCTATATTGTAGCCATGACCGCCAATGCACTTGCTGAAGATCGCGAAATCTGCCTAAGCAAGGGTATGGATAATTACATTTCCAAACCATTGAAATTAGAGGCGCTGATAACTATCCTGAAAGAAGCCTACTCGATCAAAAAAGGGAAAGTAGCCCGTTAAGCAGAATCAATTCATCTTGATAACCTCAAAATTGGCGGCGGCAATTTGCCCCAATTTTTGCAAGTCATCATTATTCCAGCGTTCATCTGGTGCTCCACTTATATACATGTTACTGCCGATGTCGGCCAGGATAATGCCGTATTTTTTCATCGCAGTCAATATGATCTGTAAGTTAGATGAATAACCGCTGATATCGAAATTAGCTTTGAGACGAAGCTTCGCACCAAATGGCAAAGAATACTGCCCTCCGCTGCTGCTAACACCATGTCGCGCAGGTAAAATATAAGAATTCGGTTTTACATTAGCTGATTGCAGCGTGAAACGTATGGCATGATCTATTTTGCCTGTCAGCACCTCCTCATACCGTACTAACCCCGGAAAGATAGGCAAGCCTGCTGCATCGGCAGATGTCCATCCATCAGGTCTTAACGCGTCGGATGCCAGGTTAAAAATCGCACCGCTTGATGCCTGCCATTGCCCATTCGTATAACTTGCATTGTATAGTTCATATAGAATGTCATTGTCTTTGTCTACTACAAGTACGTGCGAGTCGCCTTGCCCGTTACCTTCAATAGGGGCATTTGATGGAATCGGATAGGGGCCGGGATCACTCTCGCTGCCGTAGTTGCCGTCATATGAGTTTGCCCGGAAAGTTACACTTACTTTAGGTTGGCTACCGCAGACTACCGTGTAAGGGATGCCGATTGGCGCATTATTCCACAAACCACTGCCAAAATCGGCTTTTAATTTGGAAGCACTGAATTGGGCGATGATTTGCGAACTATTTGGATCAACTGTAGCGGAAGATATATCCTGTTTCCATAAGTTGTCGGCCGGAAATATTTCAATGCTTTCGGCATCAGCCAATTGCGCGTTACAGGTATTGCCGGCTCCATTATGACCATTGTTGGAGTTACCGGTGGTATTACCGTTTGAACCTTTTGATCCGTTTGGAGCGCTCCCTTCCTTTTTGCTACAGGCTGAAAATAGCATAAAAAGCAGCGCAAAAGTAGTATATAACACTGACCTCATACGTAGCTGTAACGACAGATCCAGTAAAAGGTTATAGAGCTATTAATTATTAAGCAATGTATTTATCCACAATTTTGGATTTCGAGGCTTATGGGTGATGCTTTTTTTGCACCATGACTTTCACTGCTTCTGCAACGAGTTGCCGCCCTCTTTCGTCCATTCCAAGCTTTTCATAGCCATCGTACAACTCATAGCTGATGCCGCCATTTCCGTTGTTTTTTGCTTCCAGTTTTTTGCCGTCCTGCTGATATTCTACATAGCCATCTCGGGAGATACTTTTGATAGTGGTGCCATCTTCACTAAAACTGACATGGCCAGCATATTCTATCCTTAAGTAGTGATGGTCGCTTTTTTCGACAATAGTAGTATGTCTTCTTCCAAATGTGCATGCCGCTAATAGCAGCATACCGGCCACTAATAGCGCTATTCCTGATTTTTCCATATCTTTTCTTTTGATCGTCATAAATGATGATTAAACAAATATATATAAATATTATAGTACTATCCAATACATAGTACTATAAAAATAAAAATTATTCTGGAGAGGTATGTTTTACGTCTCAGTATTAGAACGCTTTATTGGTTGATTATTACAAAAATGGCTTAGAGAAGCGATACAGGTATGGCGCTTTGTGTGCACCGCCTGTCCATTTTTTAGCAACGCGTTCTAAAATACCCAGGCCAAGTATTTTGCGCTGAAAGGCTGGACGGAGTAGTTTTTTGTCGAGGATGGTTTCATACAGGATCTGCAGATCGCCGAGGGTGAATTCTTCCTGCATCAGGTTAAAGGCAATCAGTTTATTATCCAGATCATTACGCAGGGATTCTAACGCTTTTTGAATGATCGAATTATGGTCCTGCATTAGTTGAGGAACACCGGTCAGATCGTACCATGCACAGCTGTCAAATATGGTGTCGGGTTTGGGGACAACTTTAGTAAAATCGACCAGTGCATAGTAACCGATCGATATAAACCTTTGCAATAGCCAGTGATCATCATCGTGCTCAATGCCATTGGCAGTCAGGATGTCCTTCATCGGCTGCGGATCAGAACGGCCATAATCACCAAAAACATAAAACTGCTCAAGGTAGATGTCCTGCAGCCCGGTTCGCTCACTCACAATCCTGTTGGCGGCATCATTTAAGTTCTCAATTTTATGAATAAAACCACCTGGCAGCGCTACGACGCCGGTTTTATTGTAGCGCATTAACAAAACTTTTAGCTGATGATCGTGAAAACCAAATATTACGGCATCAATAGCCAGTCCATGCATAAAGTTGGTGCCTATTGCCCCGGTTTCATTTTCAACTGGCTTATCTTTACTCATAAAAATTCAGGAAAATTACACTATTAGTTTGATATTTTGCTATCAAGGAATTATTATTGTAACATTATGTTACAATAAGGCTCTAAGTTCTACTAAATCAATTACCAAATCAAAAATATTATGAGAAAATCAACCTTCGTGTTATTGGCTTTAGCTACATTTTTCTGTAGCGATGTATTTGCACAAACCAACCAGGTGAAAATTGAAAACGGTATGCTGGAAGGAACTGCTAATGAAGCCACCGGTATCCGCAGCTTTAAAGGCATTCCGTTTGCCCAACCACCGGTCGGCGATTTGCGCTGGAAAGAACCCCAACCCGTAAAAAACTGGGATGGCTTGCGCAAGGCGGATCATTTTGGCAATAATGCTATGCAGAAAAATGTGTTTGGCGATATGATGTTCCGCTCCGCTGGTATGAGCGAAGATTGCCTTTATTTGAATGTGTGGACCCCGGCCAAATCATCCAAAGAAAAATTACCGGTGCTGGTTTACTTTTATGGCGGTGGATTTGTTGCTGGCGATGGCTCCGAATCGCGCTACGATGGCGAGAGCATGGCCCGGAAAGGAATCGTTGCCCTTACGGTTAACTACAGGCTTGGCGTATTCGGATTTATGGCGCACCCTGAATTGACTGCCGAATCGCCACATCATGCTTCAGGCGACTACGGGTTGCTTGACCAACATGCCGCATTGGAGTGGGTAAAGAAAAATATAGCAGCCTTTGGTGGAGACCCGAATAAAATTACCATTGCCGGTGAGTCGGCAGGATCTATAGCAGTATGCGCACAAATGGCTTCGCCTTTATCCAGAAGCCTTATTGCAGGTGCAATTGGCGAAAGCGGTGGTATGATTGCGCCAACCATTCCCGCTATCCCATTAGCTGATGGCGAAAAGAATGGTGTAGCCTTTGGTCAAAAAGTTAATGCAACTTCCCTGGCTGCTTTACGGGCTATTCCGGCAGATCAATTATTGGAGATGGCATCTAAACAAGGCATGCCGCCAATGTCGCCCACAGTAGATGGCTATTTTTTAGATAAATCACCGAACGAAATATTTGCGGCAGGCGAACAAGCGCACGTCCCGTTGCTAGCCGGATGGAATTCAGCCGAAATACCTTACCAGGCATTTATGTGGGGCGATGCACCGACGCCTGAGAATTATCAGAAAAAAGTGAAACAAAATTATCCGAATAACACTGACGAGGTTTTGAAATTATATCCCGGCACAACACAGGACGAGGTAATTAAATCTGCTACTGAACTGGGCAGTGACCGCTTCATCGTTTACAGCACATGGAAATGGGCCGACATGGTTGCAAAAACAGGCGGCAAACCGGTGTATACCTATATTTTCGGAAGGCCGCGCCCGGCAATGGTTGCTTCGATGGGTAATGCAAAACCGGGACTAGCCGGCGGTGTGGTTAAAGGTGGAACTGATGATGCCCAGAAAAAAGCACCTGCGCCATATCCGGGTGCAACACATTCCGCTGAAATTGAGTATGCAATGGGCAACTTGTCAGGCAATAAGGTGTACGACTGGAAACCAGAAGATTTCAAGGTGTCGGCAACTATGGAGGATTACTTTGCCAACTTTATAAAAACCGGCAATCCTAACGGTAAAGGCCTGCCGAAATGGGAAGCAAACAAAGGCAGCGTAACAAAAAGTATCAATATCAACCTGGAAACTAAAATGGAGCCGGTTACTGTAGATCGCTATCATTTCCTGGATCAACAATACTCGAAGAAATAAGCCTGGAAAAATAAAAATCTTATTGTGTTGAAAAGACGCAATGGTTTTTATATCTTTCAGAACTAAATTATAAGAACCTAAAAATCATGCTAAACAGAAGAAAATTCCTTGTGGGCACTGGTGCGGCTGCCCTCGGAGCATTAGTGCTGCCAAAAGCGGCTTCAGCATTTTTGTCCACTGCGGGCGAGCATCCGCTCGGGCTGCAACTTTTCACCTTGTTTAATGTCATCGATGCCGATGTAAAGGGTAACCTAAAGAAGGTAGCCGATATTGGTTTTAAGGAGATCGAGTCGGCATTTAGCAAATTGCCCGGTTATTATGGTATGAAACCTAAGGAATTTGCCGCGTTGTGCAGTGATCTTGGACTTTCATGGAAATCACATCACGTTTTGGGAGCATCTTTGAAACTACCTCCGGGAACAAAATTGCCAGCAGGTATGCCGACGCATATGCTTAACCTGAAGGAAGATATGCAGGCACTGGTCGACCAGGTTGCCGAAGGGGGAATTCCCTATTTAGTATGCGCCAATATCCCAACCGGAACATTGGACGAAATAAAGCAAGCGGGAGAAATATTAAATAAAACCGGCGAGGCTTGTAAGAAAGTAAATATCCAGCTGTGCTATCATAATCACGATATGGAATTTAAGACGGTAGAAGGTAAAATACCTTATCACCTATTATTATCTGAGTGTGACGCTAACCTTGTAAAAATGGAGCTTGATCTGGCCTGGGCAACCAAAGCTGGGGTTGATCCTGTTGAATTATTCAAAACCCACCCCGGACGTTTCCCATTACTGCACGTAAAAGACATTAGCAGCGATTTTAAAACCCTTGAACCGGTAGGCGAAGGCGTCGTAAAGTTCAAACACATTTTTGAGCATGTAAAAGAGGCTGGCGCTAAGCATTATTTTGTTGAGCACGATATGCCAAAAGATGCATTTGCCAGCATAGCCACCAGCTACAAGAATTTGAGAGCGATGGGAATTTAATTAGTGAATGAGTGAGTTAGCGAATGAGTGATTTAAACATTGAAAGAAAATCAACGTAATCCTTTAATCACATAAATCAACGGTCAAACTTTCTCATCCTAAAATCATTTAATAGGGTATCCATAGTATATTAAACTATAGATGCCCTATTTTTATTAGCGTGCCGGTAACATTTATTACCGTCTTTTATCCAATAAAAAATAAATTCGAGTGGAAACTATCCTGAATATCACCAATCTGGGGAAAACCTATAACAGTGCGGGCAAAATGCTTACCGTGCTCGACAATATCAACTTTACGGTAAATGCAGGCTCAACCAACGCCATAGTTGGGCCATCAGGCAGTGGCAAGACGACTTTGCTCGGACTTTGTGCCGGGCTTGACCGCTCATCTACTGGTATTGTGGAACTCAATGGTATCACACTGGGGGATTTGAGCGAGGATCAACGTGCGCAGGTACGTAACCGGTATGTAGGGTTTATCTTCCAGAGTTTTCAGTTGCTGCCGACTTTAACGGCCCTCGAAAACGTGATGGTTCCATTGGAACTCCGGGGTGAAAAGAACATTAAGGCACGTTCGCTGGATTTATTGGATAAAGTAGGCTTGAGCGATCGTGGCCATCATTACCCCGCACAGCTTTCGGGTGGCGAACAACAAAGAGTATCACTGGCAAGGGCATTCAGCAATCAGCCTAAGATATTGTTTGCCGATGAACCAACAGGTAACCTGGATGCTGAAACCAGTGAGAAAGTAGTAAAACTGATATTCGACCTAAACCGTGAAGCAGGTACTACGCTGATATTGGTTACCCACGATCTTGATTTGGCGGCAAAAACCCAACGCATTATCCGCATCAAAGGAGGTAAACTTGCCTCTGACGATAAAACCACTCTAAACGCATAACAGGTTATGGATAGCATCCCCGGAAATTATAAGCGCAAGCTTAATATCCCATGGCTGTTTGAAATGGCCTGGCGCGACAGTCGCCGCAACCGTTCGAGGCTGTTTCTGTTTATTTCGTCCATCATATTTGGCATTGCCGCGCTGGTGGCCATTTATTCTTTTGGTTTTAATCTTAAAAAAGATGTCGATAACCAGGCAGCAACATTAATTGGCTCCGATTTATCAATTTACAGCAATAAGCCGGTCGACTCCTCCATGCAACCGCTCATTGATTCATTAGGCGATCAACGCTCGCAGGAGAAGAGTTTTGCTTCAATGATACTTTTCCCGAAAAGCGGAGGGACAAGGTTGGTTCAAATTAGGGCATTGCAGGGGGGCTTTCCGTATTACGGTACGCTGGGAACTACGCCGGCAAGTGCAGGTACAGCATTTAAAAAGGGGAAGATGGCGCTCGTCGATCAAACTCTGATGCTGCAATTTAATGTGAAGGTGAATGATTCGATCAAAGTGGGAAATGTTACTTTCCTGATAGCAGGCGCCTTGAACAAAGCGCCGGGGCAAACCAATGTAGCTTCGGGCATTGCTCCAATAGTTTACATTCCGATGCAATATTTGGATAAAACCGGGTTGTTGGAGAAAGGTAGCCGCATCAACTATAACTTTTATTATAAATACGATCATAAAGTTAACATGACCAAACTGGCCAAAAGTCTTGAACCTAGATTGGATAAGGCCGGAATGAACTATGACACCATCGATACCAAAAAGGAAAATACCGGTCGTGCTTTTGGCGATCTGACCCGGTTTCTATCACTGGTCGGGTTTATCGCGTTGCTATTGGGTTGCGTCGGTGTAGCAAGCGCTATACATATTTATGTTCGCGAAAAGATTGCCTCGATTGCGATTATGCGTTGCCTGGGTGTAAAGGCACATGAAGCGTTTCTTATCTATCTGATACAGATAACGGGTATTGGTCTGCTTGGATCGGTTATAGGCTCTTTCCTGGGAAGTGTTGTGCAGCACTTGATGCCTTTTATATTTAAAGATTTTCTACCCATATCCATCTCAACCGATATTTCGTGGATGGCTATTGCGCAAGGGATACTTTTGGGTGTGATCATTTCCATACTGTTTGCTTTACTTCCGCTTATCGCTATTCGCAATATATCCCCGCTAAATACCTTGCGA
>JAFAKI010000206.1 GCA_019235595.1 Mucilaginibacter sp.
TATTTTGGTAGAGCCGGTCCGCTCCATGTTGATACCAGATTTTTATAAAATGCGCGAAATGGCTATGGAAATGGATGCAGTTAGTTTTGGCATTTCAGGCTCAGGACCGTCAGTGTTTGCGTTTACAAGAAGCGAAGACGGCGCCAAACATATCGCTCAAAAATTGAAAAAGCATTTAGCGAGCGCAGACATCGGCTCAAATACCTATGTATCGGATATTAATGATAAAGGGCCGAGAGTGATAGGTTAAAATAGATGTGCAGATGAGAAAATGTGCAGATATGCAGATGAGTTAATTAAAATAAATTAAAATCTAAATCCGAAATCGGACATCCGACATTCGAAATAAAAAATGAAATTCTATAGCACCAATAACACCTCCCACCAGGTCTCGTTCAAAGAGGCTGTTTTTAATAGCATGCCGCAGGACAGGGGCTTGTATATGCCTGCACAAATACCAAGGCTTGATGATAAGTTTCTGAATAACCTGGATAGCTATACCCTGCCAGAGATCGCTTTCCATGTAGCTAAAAACCTGCTAGGCGACGACATTTCCGACAGTGATCTGAAAGCGATCATACAAGACGCAATTAATTTTTATGCACCCGTTGTTTCGCTCGAAGAAAGCGTGAATGTGCTGGAACTCTGGCACGGTCCATCGCTTGCCTTTAAAGATTTTGGCGCACGGTTTATGAGTCGTGTAATGAGCTACTTTTTGCAGGAAGGAGAAAAGCAGCTGGATGTTCTGGTTGCAACTTCGGGTGATACAGGAGGTGCCGTGGCGTTGGGCTTTTTGGGCGTACCCAATACCCGTGTAACTATCCTTTATCCGAAAGGAAAGGTGAGTGGAATACAGGAATTGCAATTAACCACCAACGGACAGAACATCCGCGCCATTGAGGTTGACGGTACTTTTGACGATTGCCAGGCATTAGTAAAGCAAGCGTTTACCGATCCTGAACTGAATGAAAAATTCCGGCTTACTTCTGCCAACTCAATCAATATAGCACGATTGATACCGCAAACATTTTATTATTTTAATGCTTATGCGCAACTGCTGAAGCAGAATAAGGATACAGTAGTATTTTCTGTACCAAGCGGTAATTTCGGCAACATTGGTGCAGGTATTTTGGCCTGGAAAATGGGTTTGCCGGTTGAGCAATTCATAGCCGCCACTAATGCCAATGATACCGTTCCTGAGTTTTTGAAAACAGGTATTTATCAGGCGAAACCATCCGTGCAAACCATCTCTAATGCAATGGATGTAGGCAACCCGAGCAATTGGGTCAGGATCGCTGATATGTTTAAGGCTGATAAAGATGAGCTCACCAAAAAGATTGTTGGTTTTAGCTACAATGACGAAGAAACATTAAAAGCCGTCGAAAAAATTTATAGCAGTTACAACTACGTAGTATGCCCGCATACAGCAATAGCCTGGCAGGCATTGAAAGACTGGCAGCAGGATCAGCCTACAGGAAAAGCTACAGGGGTATTTCTATCAACCGCTCATCCATGCAAATTCCCGGATGTATTGCCCAACCATGTTTCAAAAGCGATAGTAATACCCGGCGAAGTAAGACGCCTGGAAGGAAAAACTAAACATGCCGCCTCTTTGGGTACTGACTTTGAGGGGTTCAAAAAGTATTTGTTGAAAAATGGATAAGATATAGATTGGACAGCTTTTTAAAAGTTGTCCAATCTTTTAAAATGCAACATGAATTATTTTCCAAACAGGTATTTTACGCCAACACTTGCCGAACTATTCTTTATGCCATCATCGCCCCCAAATTGCGTGTAATCAGTGTAGCCGTTATAGGTAACCGAGAAATTCAATTTTTTATTTATGATTATCCCGGCCTGCACTGGAAAATTTGGCCAAAACGAATCTAATTCATTTACAGCACCTATTCTAAGTTTACTATTGCTATAAGAGGAAAAGTTTAGCCCTACGCCGCCATCAATGTAAATTTTGAAATTATCCTTATTGTAGAAGTTGAATATTACCTGTGGGGTTAACGTAGCGGTATATTGATCAAAAAAAGTAGAGGAAAGATAGTTGTCGTTGATCGATGCTTCGTATACAAGGTACTGAAACCTTGGTTTTGAATACCACAAAGACAATTCAGTTCTGAAAATAAATTGCTGAACATTTTTATTTAGAAACATATCTATACCGAGATTGATCTCAGGCGACTGTGTTGAAGAAAAGACAGCTATTTTCTGAGGCGATATCGTTACTTCTCTTATTGGTCCGACCATCACTGATGACGAAATAGAGCTACGACCGTCGGATAGCTTATTTTTTGTATTATTGAACCCGGCACCGGCAAAAAATCTGAAAAATACTTTCTTTTGGCTGGATTTGGTATTTAATCCGTCGCCGTTGGCTTCGGAGATGATTTTTTCAAAATCTGATTGATTATAACTCGCGCTCTCAATAAGACGGGTTAATTTGTCGCTTCCGCGGCCGATTCTGTTAATATAGAATGTTAGTTGACCTTTGTAATTGCCACCACTGATTACCTGGTTTTGGGCGCTGTAATACTGTAAATATTTAAGTTCGAGTGGTTGCTCATTCGAAGCGGCAATAAACAGCCTGAACTTTATACCATCCTGATGATAAAACAGGCTCAAATATTTTCCTTTGGTAATTTGTTTCAAAAAAATAGTGTCCTGTTTCCTGGTGGTATCCAGGCCTTGCGGCAAGTCAGGGAATCTGGTCCTGTCCATGCTTATAATCCCTTTATAAGTCACATAGATTTCCATTCCATTGATTTCAAAACTCTTAATCATATGCGGATCAAATTTTAAGGTTTGTCTATCTTCTTTATTGATCTTAAAATCTATTGATTTGGGACATTGATCCCATTCGCGGTAATCGATATAACCTTTTACAGTGTCGCCATTGTTTTTTACAACATAGCCCGAATGGTAATTAGATTGCGCAAAAATGCTAACCGGCAACGCGGCGAGCAGAATGATAAGGAATAGTCTCATTAGAATTGTGATAGTTAGTTCAGGGCATTAAGATAGTAATTAAAATATAGCCTCTGCAATTTTTCTGGTCGGGCCGGGGTTACTCATCGTATAAAAGTGTAAAACTGGTGCGCCAAACTCGACGAGCTCTTTGCATTGATTGATCGTCCATTCTATCCCTACTTCGCGGGCATCTTTATCATTTTTGCAGCTGTTTATCGCATCGCAAAGATCATCCGGCATATCAATATGGAAAGTCTTTGAAAGGCTAACCAGCTGTCTGGCGTTAACAATTGGCTTTAATCCCGGTATGATAGGTACATTTATGCCATTGGCCCGGCAATTATTTACAAACTCAAAATACTTCTGGTTATCAAAAAACATCTGGGTGACAATAAAGCTGGCGCCCATATCTACTTTTTGCTTCAAATATTTGAAATCCGTTTTTAAGTTCGGCGCTTCAAAATGTTTTTCAGGGTAGCCTGCCACGCCCACGCAAAAATCGGTTTTCAGGTTGTCTGGGTTCTCATCATGCAAGTATTTGCCTCTGTTCATATTTACAACCTGTTCAAGTAAGTCAGTGGCATAGCAATGGCCACCCGGTGTCGGCACAAACGATGAGTCGGCAAGGCGCGCGTCGCCCCGAAGCGCAAGCACATTCTCAATACCCAAAAACTGCAGATCTATCAGCGCGTATTCGGTCTCCACCTTTGTAAAACCACCGCACAGCAGGTGCGGAACGGTATCCACCTTATATTTATTCATGATCGCCGCGCAGATGGCTATGGTACCAGGCCTTTTACGGTAGCTTACTTTTTCAAGTAAACCGCTTTCATGCTGTTTGTAAATAAAATCCTCGCGCAACGAGGTAACATCAATAAACGGCGGCTTAAACTCCATCAACGGATCGATGGCATCATAAAGTCCCTGTATGCTGTGGCCCTTCAGGGGCGGTATCAGTTCGAATGAAAAAAGTGTTTTGCCTTTTGCGTTTTGTATATGTTCGGTGATCTTCATTTGTGATTCAGTCGGATCAAATATATAATATCAATTAATATTTTGTCATTGCGAGCGTAGCGCGGCAATCGCGAACTGTGCCTCTTCGCCCTGTATAGTATGCGATTGCTTAGTTCCTCGCAATGACGGGTTTTGTTTAATAATTCAAATTCGGTCCCATCCAGCGTTCAACGTCTTCAACAGGCATTTTTTTACGTTTCGCATAATCCTCTATCTGGTCTTTGCTGATCCTGCCGAGCCCAAAATATCGGGCCTGTGGATGCGCAAAATAGAAACCGCTTACGGCGGCTGTCGGTGTCATAGCCATGCTTTCAGTTAGCTGTATGCCGGTGTTTTCTTCAGCCTTTAGTAAGCTGAATAAAGTCAGCTTTTCCGTATGGTCAGGACATGCAGGATACCCAGGTGCCGGACGAATACCCTGGTATTGCTCTTTGATCAGGTCCTCATTACTCAGAGCCTCATCTTTAGCATAGCCCCAATATTCGCGTCGAACCAGCTCGTGCATTTTTTCGGCGAACGCTTCAGCAAGGCGGTCGGCTAATGCTTTTGCCATAATGCTGTTGTAATCGTCGTGGTCTTTTTCAAATTCAGCTACTAATTCGTCACAACCTATGCCTGATGTTACCGCAAAACCACCCCAATAATCCTTCACGGCGCTATCTTTTGGTGCGATGAAGTCAGATAAAGCATAATAAGGTTCTCCTTTTACTTTTTCTGCCTGCTGGCGCAGAGTATGTATAGTGGTTAGAACCTGCTTGCGACTTTCATCAGTGTATAACTCAATATCATCACCAACACTATTTGCCGGCCAGAAACCGATCACGGCATTTGCTTTTAACAGTTTTTCATTGATGATCTTTTTCAGTAATACCTGTGCGTCGTCAAAAAGCTTTTTAGCCTCGACGCCTACGTATTTGTCATCAAATATTTTAGGATACGATCCGCGTAGTTCCCATGTATGGAAAAAAGGTGTCCAGTCGATATATGGTACCAGTTCTTCCAGCGGGAACGACTCAAATACTTTTGTTCCCGTAAAAGTTGGTTTCGGTGGGATAGAGCCATTTAGGTTGATTTGCAACCTGGAGTTCCGTGCTTCATCAATGCTCACAAAACGTTTGTCCGAACGTTTATTCAAATGCGCCTCGCGGGCCTTATCGTATTCTTCTTTTACTGATTGAATATAGCTGCCCCGGGTTTCTTTATTCATCAGGTTGCTGCAGACCGTTACGCTGCGCGATGCATCCAGCACATGCACAACACCATGATGATAATTCGGCGCAACTTTTACAGCCGCATGGATGCGCGATGTGGTCGCTCCGCCAATAATAAGCGGAATGGTAAATCCTTCACGATCCATTTCTTTGGCGAAATGAACCATCTCATCTAATGATGGCGTGATCAACCCGCTTAATCCGATAATATCTACCTGGTGTTTTCTTGCTTCCTCAATGATCTTTTGAGGCGGAACCATCACCCCAAGGTCTATCACCTCGAAGTTGTTGCACGCCAACACCACGCCGACAATATTTTTGCCAATATCATGCACATCGCCTTTTACCGTCGCCAGCAATACTTTACCCGCGTTGCTACGAGCCTCACCTAAATCCTCTCCAGAGGAGAGGACTTTTTGTTTCTCGGCTTCGATAAACGGCAGCAGATAAGCAACAGCTTTCTTCATCACACGTGCCGATTTCACTACTTGCGGCAAAAACATTTTTCCGGCACCAAACAGGTCGCCGACAACGTTCATACCATCCATCAGTGGTCCTTCAATGACATCCAAAGGCTTGGCGGACTTCTGACGTGCTTCTTCCACGTCATCATCCAAATATTCTATAATACCTTTTACCAAAGCATGTGACAAACGTTCTTCAACCGGAGCTTTGCGCCATTCCTCATCCTTTACTACTTCTTTGCCTTTGCTTTTTACAGTTTCGGCAAATTCAACCAGGCGCTCTGTAGCATCTGGTCGGCGGTTAAGCAATACGTCCTCTACATATTCCAGAAGGTCTTTTGGTATTTCTTCATAAACTTCCAGCATCCCGGCGTTTACAATACCCATGTCCAATCCGGCTTTGATGGCATGGTACAGGAATGCGGAGTGCATTGCCTCGCGAACCACATTATTACCGCGGAACGAGAAGGAAATATTACTTACCCCACCACTCACTTTAGCCAGCGGCAGGTTTTGTTTTATCCAACGGGTGGCTTCTATAAAGTCGACCGCGTAGTTATTGTGTTCCTCTAAACCAGTCGCAACGGTAAGAATGTTCGGGTCGAAAATGATATCCTGTGGCGGGAAACCCACTTCATTTACCAAAATATCATAGCTACGTTTGCAGATTTCAATGCGTCGTGCCAATGAATCCGCCTGACCTTGTTCATCAAAAGCCATCACCACCACGGCAGCACCGTAGCTTAATATTTTTCGCGCCTGGTCTTTAAATTTATCCTCACCCTCTTTTAGGGAGATGGAGTTGACGATGCCTTTTCCTTGTAAACACTTCAAACCTGACTCAATCACCGTCCACTTAGATGAATCGACCATGATGGGCAGTCTGGCAATATCCGGCTCAGAGGCGATGAGGTTCAAAAATTTCACCATCGCCGCTTCCGAGTCGATCATGCCCTCGTCCATGTTCACGTCGATGACCTGTGCACCGCCTTCGACCTGCTGACGGGCAACTACCAATGCACCCTCATAGTCCTCGGCTAAAATCAGTTTGGAGAATTTAGGCGACCCGGTAATGTTGGTACGCTCGCCGATATTGGCAAAGTTAGTTTCAGGGGTGATGTTTACCGCTTCCAAACCGCTTAAGCGCAGATAAGGCTCTATTTCAGGGCGTTTTCTCGGTGTCGCTTTAGCCGCTTTTTCGGCAATGCAACGGATATGTTCAGGTGTGGTACCGCAGCATCCGCCGACGATATTCACCATATTTGAATCGAGGAAATCCTCAATAAAATGCGCGGTTTCATGCGGCATTTCATCATAACCGCCAAACTCATTCGGCAAGCCTGCATTTGGATAAGCCGAAATGAACACATTGGCTTTTTCAGAAAGCTCCTGCAAATGCGGGCGCATTTCTTTGGCCCCCAAAGCACAGTTCAAACCAACTGATAACAGATCAGCATGGCGAACCGAATTCCAGAAGGCTTCTACCGTCTGTCCAGACAACGTACGGCCCGATGCATCCGTAATGGTGCCCGATATCATGATATTACTGGTGCCTCGGTAAAATGAACGGTCTTTACCCGCTAAGCGGCATTCATGCTCATATCGTTTGATAGCATAAATAGCCGCTTTTGCATTCAGCGTATCGAAGATGGTTTCGATCAATAACAGGTCAGAACCACCGTCCACCAATCCGCGAACTTGTTCGTAATAAGCCTCGGCCAGATCATCAAAAGTAACGGCACGGAAACCGGGGTCGTTCACATCAGGCGACATGGACGCGGTACGGTTAGTCGGACCGATAGCACCGGCGACAAAACGTGGCCTTTCGGGATGCTTCTTGTTATGTTCATCCACCACTTCGCGGGCAATGTGTGCGCCTTCGTAGCTTAATTCGTAGCCCAGCTCTTCCATGTGGTAGTCGGCCAGCGAAATGCGCTGTGTGCTGAAGGTGTTGGTCTCGATAATATCGGCCCCAGCATCAATATATTCCTGGTGGATGGCCTTGATCACATCGGGACGCGTAATATTCAGCAGGTCGTTATTGCCCTTCAGATCAGAAGGGTGATTACGGAACCTTTCTCCACGAAAATCCTCCTCGGTCAATTGGTACCGCTGTATCATGGTTCCCATTGCCCCGTCAATAACCAGTATGCGTTTCTCTAATTCTTTCCTAATGTCCATCTTTTACAGTTGGCAATTGCCAGTTTTCAGTTGGCAGTTTGCTATGTACGGTACAAGTTAAAAATCTACAGTAAAACAACTGCAAACTGCCAACCGAACACTGCAAACTGACTAAGGGCTTATTTCGAAAAGTCGGGTATTAACGTTGACTTTCGCTTATCTGTCTTATCCATTTTTGAGGCGGATAAGTAGAACGTAGCACCTTGTAAGCACAGGTTGCTAAGACTTCGCAGGGTCTAATCCCTCCGTCTTTCTCTATAAGCAGTGCAAATTTGCACAATAATGTTGTAAAGTCAAAATGGGTAATATTTGTTAGTGTTGGGGGAGTGTCATTTTGCGGGGGCGATTGACTATGACAATCATGCTCTGGTTTAAGAGTTCAGCGCAGCGCTCTTAAATCATTCATGGATCGCAGGACTCTGTCCGGATCTTAATGAATAATTATTTTGCTATCCGAAAGTACTTTTAGTGCGATACCCGGACAGAGTCCTCCATTTTCCTATTGGATTTAAGTCGCCCTACGGAAGACTTAAACCAGTTGAGAGTGTTGGGGGAGTGTCATTTTGGAGCGTAGGAGCAATTGATTATTTTTAGAAATGGAAAATGTAGCTTTTTCAGATTTAGTACGAGACATAATTCATACATCCGGAAAACTGGCTGCGCAGTTTGGGTATGAATATGTCGACTCAGAGCATCTGCTGTTAGCAATTATTGATGAATCATTAAAAGACCCAAAGGCTGGTGGTGTTGTACTTAAGACTTTTAAGCAATTAGGTATTGACATCTTTCAGTTGATTGAAAGTATCGAAACTACTTTCGACCCAAACCAAACGTCGATTATTATTGAAAAGATTCCACTAACACACAAAGCCGAGTTCATGTTAAAAATGTCAGTCCTTGAGGCCAGATCACTTCAAAAATTTCATATAATAGAAGCAGAGCACATTTTATTATCCTACTTAAAGGTTGGCTCTGATTTTTCCAAAAATGAGTTAACTGGTAAATTCAATTTGACTTACGACCGGGTTAAGGATTTTATCATAAAACTTGATTGATCTATTTGCTGGTTAGAGGGAAGAATAGTATCCCCAATACCAAAGCAGGATTGCACAACCCACCCACCCCGTCCTGCTTGATTAACTATTAACTGACAGTGATCTAATCTGTTAGTTGTTTATGATTACGATTGCAGTAGCCCGAATGCTACAATAGTGCAGAAAGTTTTAGGGTGTTCGAAAGATCAAAAATGGGTGTCATGCTGAGGCACTCGAAGCATGCGCGTCGGGCATCTTTGAACTATGTATTAACGTTAATGCAAGGCGTAAAGGCCTTTGCCTACCATACTTCGAGTGCTTCAGTACGACACCTTACGCGCAATATTGTGTTCCGAATAATTACTTCTGTTAATGTAGTACCTCCAAAATACTTTTGCACACCACTTCTCTTTCTCCCTAAAGAGTGGCAATTTCGCGGTTGTTGGGATTACACCGATTATGTGAAGATTACACCGATTTTGTTTGTGGAATCATAAATCAAATCTGTGTAATCAAGAATAAATCTGTGTAATCAAATCTATGGAATCACACTATAAAAAAATTGCCGCTGAATTGTCTGTTGCCGAAAAACAGGTAAGCACTACCGTGGGCCTGCTGGACGAAGGTGCAACCGTTCCCTTTATTTCGCGTTACCGTAAAGAGCTGACCGGCAGCCTCGACGAAGTACAGGTAGCCGCCATCCGCGACCGCATTCAACAACTGCGCGAGCTGGATAAACGCCGCGAAGCGATCCTGAAGTCGATGACTGAAATGGGTAAACTAACCCCCGAACTGGAGAAGCAGATCAATGAAGCAGAAACGATGGTGGCACTGGAAGATATCTATCTGCCATATCGTCCAAAACGCAAAACACGTGCTACTGCAGCGCGCGAAAAGGGTTTGCAGCCTTTGGCCGACCTGATCCTCGAGCAAAAGAAAGTCGACCTGGAGCTTGAAGCAGCAAAATATATAGATGAGGAAAAAGGCGTAAATTCTGTCGAGGAAGCATTGGCGGGAGCGAGAGATATTATTGCCGAACACATCAGCGAAAACGCCGAGGTGCGTACCAAAATGCGTGAGCTGTTTGTGGAGAAAGGCACTTTTCAATCAAAGGTGATTACCGGCAAAGAGGAAGAAGGCATCAAGTACAAAGATTATTTCGATTGGACGGAGCCTGTAAAATCTGCGCCATCTCACCGCGTACTGGCTATGCGCCGTGGTGAAAAGGAAGAAATACTTTGGTTGGATATTCAGCCGGAGGAAGATAAAGCGATCCAATTGCTGGAAAACCTTTTTGTGAACGGCAATAATGATTCATCACGTCAAATACAACTGGCGATAACCGATGGCTACAAGCGTTTGCTGAAACCATCGATGGAGACGGAGATTCGCCTGTTCACAAAAAAACAGGCGGATGAAGAAGCGATACGCGTATTTGCAGAAAATGCCCGTCAGTTATTAATGGCTGCACCACTTGGTCAAAAACGCACTATGGCTATCGACCCGGGTTTCCGTACAGGTTGCAAAGTGGTGTGCCTGGATGAGCAGGGCAAGTTGTTGGAATATACCGCCATTTTCCCTCATACAGGTGCAGGCGGTGCAACCGAGGCGGAGAAAACAACTCGTCATTTGGTGAGCAAATATGCCATTGAAGCAATTGCTATTGGCAACGGCACAGCGGGACGCGAGACGGAATTATTCGTCCGCAATCTGAGCCTGCCGGGCATTCAAATCGTGATGGTGAATGAAAGCGGTGCTTCTATTTATTCCGCGTCAGAGGTTGCCCGTGACGAATTCCCGGATAAGGATGTAACCGTAAGAGGCGCTGTTTCTATTGGTCGCCGTTTGATGGATCCGCTGGCTGAGCTGGTGAAGATCGATCCGAAATCTATTGGTGTTGGGCAGTACCAGCACGATGTAGATCAGAACAAATTGCAAAGTTCGCTGGATGATACCGTGATCAGCTGCGTAAACGCTGTTGGTGTGGAATTGAATACCGCCTCTAAACAGATATTGGCCTATGTATCGGGTCTTGGTCCGCAATTGGCACAAAACATAGTGGATTATCGGAATGAGAATGGCGCTTTTAAACGCCGTGATCAGCTGAAAAAAGTTGCTCGTTTAGGCGATAAAGCCTACGAACAGGCAGCAGGTTTCCTTCGTATTCGTGACGCGGAAAACCCGTTGGATACCAGCGCCGTTCACCCGGAAAGATATAATGTGGTAGAACAAATGGCGAAAGATCTGAAATGCTCCGTTAAAGACCTGATGAGCAATCAGCAATTACGCAAGAGCATCCCATTGCAGAAATATGTGACGGAAACTGTCGGCCTGCCAACGCTGAACGATATTATGGAGGAGCTGGCCAAACCCGGCCGTGACCCGCGCGAGCAGTTCGAAGCTTTCAGTTTTACAGAAGGAGTAAATGCGATTACCGACTTGCGGGTAGGGATGAAGCTGCCGGGCATAGTAACCAACATTACCAACTTTGGCGCTTTTGTAGATATTGGCGTTCACCAGGATGGGTTGGTGCACCTGAGCCAGATCACGCATCGATATATTAAAGATCCGAATGAGGTATTGAAAGTTCACCAAAAAGTGGAAGTTACGGTAACCGAAGTTGATGTGAACCGCAAGCGGATATCATTATCTATGAAAGCTCATGAACCACGTGAGCAACAAAGGCCGCGCGAACAAGCAAAATATCAGCATAAACCGGCTTCGGAGAAAAGAGTTCAAAATGAACCTGAAACGGATATGGCTATTAAGTTGGCTGCGTTGAAGGGGAAGTTTAAGTAAAAACATCATATAAAAGTAGTGGGTGTCACACTGAGGCACTCGAAGTGCGGCGCGTAGAGGCCCTGCCCACCATGCTTCGAGTGCCTCAGCATGACACCCCTTTTATATCGTCCCAATAAAAGCTTTGTAGAGTTACTCCAAAGTGATCTGTCTTCTGATACTTTCTTCCAATGAGATAAAAGTTTCGGTGCGCTGAATGCCTTTTACGCTTTGAATGTGTTCGTTCAGCACTTCGCGGAGGTGATTGGTATCGTGGCAAACGATCTTGGCAAATATGCTGTAACCACCGGTTGTGTAGTGCAATTCCACAATCTCCTTAATTCCTTTTAGCTGTTTTACGGCTTCATGATATTGTGATCCTTTTTCAAGATAGATACCCAAAAAAGCGGTAATATCATAACCCAGTTTCTGCGGATCTACCTCCAGGCTGGCGCCTTTGATCACGCCCATTTCCTCTAATTTTTTCATGCGGACGTGGATTGTTCCGCCGGAAACGATCAACTCTTTGGCGATTTCGGTGTAGGGAGTTGTCGCATTTTTCATCAAAATCGACAAAATCTGGATGTCGAGATTATCAATTTCTAAATTTTGAGCTTTTCTGTGGGACATAAATTTTAAATTCTCTATTTAAATACAAGTTTAATTAAAATAAAATTAAAAATAAAAATATTTTATTGAAATATTTGCAAGAAATTGATAGTCCCATTAAATTTGTAATAAGCATTTAGATATTATCTACCGTTCTTTAAATGTTTACAACAATGTTGGGTGGTGAAATTTTTGGCAGACACACCTCCTTGTCCCGGTGGCGGAGATCATGGGAAACCAGCTTGCTGGCTAACCACTCCTTGAAGGTTCGACCCCTTCCCCAACAGCTTTAAGTCGACAGTCTGAAGTCTTAAGCCGTGAGTCCTACTCCTACTTGCAGCTTACGACAACAGACCGAGGCTTAACATACTGTAGGATGGTGAAATTTTTGGCAGACACACCTCCTTGTCGCGGTGGCGAAGAGTAATGGGAAACTTTCAGCAATGAGAATAACCACTTCGTGAAGGTTCGACTCCTTCTCCTACAGCCCTTCTCATAATTTAGGTTTATAATTGGTTAGTAAAGACCCCTGCCCATCAGGGGCTTTACTGTTTTATATGGTTTCCTTAAAAGTTTTAACTTATTTAATATCGAATAATGAATTTTGAATGCCGAACACTGAAATATTGTTTACTTCATCATTCGACATTCAGAATTCGGTGTTCGATATTATTAACCTTAACTGATCGCTGATAACCGATTAACTGATCATTGTTTCTCAAATCTCGCTGCCCAACCACCGCCGGAAGACATGGAGATTTCAAGATGATCTTTAGCAGTTACGGTGATCTCTTTGCGGACATAATCGGTCGCGTCACGATCCGCATTTACCCCGTCTTCGAAGATTATGGCTTTGTATTTACCTTCGCCGAGGAAGGAGAGAGCAATGTTGATCTTGCGGTCATTCCAGTTGGTCATAGAGCCGGCATACCACGTTGAGCCTTTGCGACGGGCTATGGTAACGTACTCGCCCACTTTACCGTCTACAGCTACAGTCTCGTCAAAAGTGGTTGGTATGGCAGCTATGAAATCAGTACTTTCTTTTTCCTTCAAATAAGTTGTCGGGTTATCAGAAAGCATCTGTAGCGGTGCTTCAAAAATAGTATACATCGCTAGTTGATGACTGCGTGTACCCTGACTCATCGGGTTGCTGTTTACCGGACGGAAAGCCGATTTTGATGCGTTGCGCATTGCGCCTGGTGTATAATCCATCGGTCCGGCCAGCATGCGTATGAATGGGATGCTCACATCATAACCGGGTTGGTTATCCGTTCCCCATTTCATGTTCTCCAGCCCTTTTACGCCTTCGCAATTGATCACATTCGGGAAAGTGCGCTGAATGCCGCTTGGCTTGTACATGCCGTGATAATCAATCATCAAATGGTTTGTAGTTGCTTTTTGCGCCAGATCGTATAATGAGACAACTACCTTCTGATCATCGCGATCGATAAAATCTATTTTAAAGCCTTTTACACCCATTTTGGCGAATTTGGCAAATAATCCATCCGCATCGCGGGTAATGGCATACCAGGTAGACCACAGGATAACGCCGACCTTTTTCTCCTTTCCATAATCCACTATCTGTTGAATATCAAGCTTGGTTTTATTTAAGTCAAAATCATCCGACCAGCCTTCATCGATAATAATATATTCCAGTTTGTTTGCTGCCGCGAAGTCGATATAATATTTATAAGTCGGCACATTTATACCTGCCTTAAAATCTACATGCGTAATGTTCCAGTCGTTCCACCAGTCCCAGGCTACTTTGCCGGGCTTTATCCAGGATTCATCTACGACTCTTGAAGGCTCAGCTAAACGCTGTACCATATCGTTGTTGGCGAGTTGCCTATCTTCGGTGCTGATTATCACCACTCTCCACGGGAAGCTGCGCACACCGGTTGATTTTGCAATATAATTGGCGCGGTCATCTACAACCAGATTGATTCTTTTTATAGATTCTTTGGTGGGATAAGGAGCAAAAACGCCCTGCAAATCATTCTTGCCATGTCCGGTAACATACATGCCGGGGTAGTTTTGGATATCTGCTTCCAATATGGCCGCTTTTTTGCCATTCCCTAAATCAACCAGAACCGGAAGGAATGCCAGCGAATCTTTCTTTATTTCCGACAGACTGATACGATCATAATGCGCCTCAAAGGAGGTGGTGAATTTGTCGTGGTTACGATAATCATTTACGAACGGCAGGAATGCCTTGTTGTCATCCTTGAAATTGAAGTTCGCTTCTTCATTTTTAACAATAATATCGCCCTTCCGTGTAGAAACAAAGCGATAAGCCACACCATCATCGTATGCTCTGAACGCTAACCCGTAATCACCCTTGAAGGTTAAAACCAACTGGTTAAAATGATCGTTCACCTTATCTTTTTTGTAGATCGGTGTATGTATTTCCTGGTTAACCGTCGTAGTTTTAGCTGATTTTATTACCACATTTTTGCCAAAGTCACCACCCTTTTCTATCGTCATGGAAATTTCTGAGGGTGTTATCACTTCAGTTTGCTCATGGTTTACGGACCATGTGATATTTTTACCAACTGACACGGTTAAGTCGACCTTGCCATCGGGCGATTTTATATGATATGCTTTTTCGGTTTGTGCGAAAATTGCTGTAAAAGGCAGCATAAAGCAGAGGAAAAACAAGGCAATAGATTTCATTCGGAATGGTTTATAAATAAAACACGGTTTAAACGCAGCCGAAGCTAAATAAAAACCGTATAAATGACAATTTTGTTTTGATAGCCGGGAAGTCCGCATAAGTCGGAAAGTCCGCCAAAGAAAGATTGAGGATTGGTTACTTTCGGACTTTCCGACTTATGCGGACTTTCCGACTCAATCAATTCGTCTGCTTATACACCCTCACATAATCCACATACATGGTTGCGGGTAAAAGCGTTTCGTCAACCGGGGAGTTCGGGAAGTTTCCCCCGAGCGCAAAGTTCAGCAGAATAAAAAATGGAAGGTGGAAGGCGCCTGTACCATTAATATTGCCCTTAATGTTTCCGGTTTGATAAAGATTATTATCTACATACCACCTGATCTCGTTTTGATCCCATTCTATGGCGTAAAGATGATAGTCGCCCGGATTTGTAACATTGATGGTACTTCCATAAGATACATGTCCGTTTACGTTCCAATGCATGGTGCCATAATAGGTACTGGTGTTGTTAATATGTTCCATAATATCCATCTCACCACATGTAGGCCACGAGACAGTTTGTATATTGGACCCAAGCATCCAGAATGCCGGCCAAAATCCCATACCCTGAGGCACTTTGATACTGGCTTCTATACGGCCGTAAGTCGGCGCTTCTTTTCCCTGTGTGGTCATACGTGCCGAGGTGTATGGCTCGCCGCCAACGGTCTCTTTTTTGGCTGTGATCATCAGGTTGCCGTTGGCAACAGTTGCATTTGCCGCCTGATAAAACTCCTTTTCATTATTACCCCAGCCCCCACCGCCGGTTTCGAAATTCCATTTTGAAGTATCGACAGTGGTGCCATTAAATTCGTCCGACCACACCAGAGCATAAATCGGTTTTACAGGTTTGGCCGTATCAGTCGGTGTCGGTGTTATGTTAGATGTCGGCAGGCCGTTATTTTTACTGCAGGATAGCAGGACAACAGGAAGTGCAGCTATCATCAGGACAGCCGTTCTTAATTTGAGGATCGATTTCTTTTTACGGGGTAAATACATATCATTCAATAATTAAATATACGATGTATAAATAAATTGTAGTTTGCTGCTCTATTTCTTGCCTAAGCCCAGGGCTTCGATGTAGCCTTTATTCGGCCTGCAATTTTCAAAGCGACTGTTATTAATAAAATCATACAATGCCTTTTTGATCAGCTCTCGGTCTGCCGGCATTGCTTTGCGAATTTCTTCAAAGCTTGAGCGCGGTTTTTCAGTGTACTCAATGATCTTATCATACCCGGCAGGAACATCAAAAGTGACGAATCCGGCCACATTATCCATTTTTTTATAGGGCCAGTAATGCCAGCCGATATTGTTTTGCTCCAACACATCTTTGAAAGTACCTACCCATGCGTCTTTATTCTCGCCCGTTTCGCCACAATAGATCGGTACATTGTATTTATCACGGAAATCGATATAATCTTGTATTACCTGTTTGGTTGGATCGGTCCAGTATTTATGAAATGTGTAAACTGCTTTTGAGTCGAACGGAGGTCCGAATGCCTTAAAATTACTGTCCCACTGTGCGCCGCCTAATATTACGAGGTGATTTTTGTCGACAGTTCTAATCGCTGATGTAATCTTTTTATAAACAGGCTCCAGGTATGGGTTTAGTTCGGCAGCATTAAAATAGGTAGCGATAGGCTCATTCAGCAAGTCGTAGCCCATTACAATAGTTTCATTTTTATAATGATCGGCAATGCGTTTCCAGATATCAGCTACCAGTTGCTGGCTGGCTTCGTTTTTAAACAGAAAGGGATAACCATAGCCATCGTCAATATTATCGCCGGTTTGGCCGCCCGGCGCGCTGTGCATATCCAGTATCACATAAATGCCCTCGTGCTTGCACCAGCCGATCACGCTGTCAAGTAGTTCAAAGCCTCTGTCAGGATTATTTTGCCCGAGGTAATCCTCTTTGGTAAACAAGCGGTAACTGAATGGTATGCGGATAGAATTGACGCCTAAAGTTTTGAGGTAATGAATATCGCCCTCTTCAATATAAGTGTGCAGGTATTTTTCCCAGAAAGCTTTCGCCTCATCAGGGCCAATCAATTCGGTTATAGCCTCATTGATCAGTCGCGGGGAGTTCACACTTTTGAACTTGAACATATATCCCTCAGGAATAAGCCAGTTGCCCAGGTTGGTGCCCCGCAGCAGGAAGTTTTTTCCATCAGGTGTAACAATGTCTTTTCCTTTTACACTAATAAAACCACTGGTTTGGGCATGCAAAAAGAGTGGAAAACAAAACAACGCCAAAAGGATAAGGCGCACAATATGTTTCTTCATGATTGGTTTTTAAAATCAATATGCCTGTTTTTACGCAGGCATATCTCAGGTTTGCAATTGGTTGATTAGTTGTTTGCAGATGCAATATAGTATTAATTTTACTTAGTGTACAAAATACATAGTAAAAATTATTTCTTTTTTGCCGAAATGTTAATAAAGCCTCGTATTTTTAACAAGAAATGAAAAAATAATATCGTTTACCCACACCTATGAAAACAAAATCCTCCTTCATTATCGCCCTGGTTTTTCTTTTTGCCACAATAAATTCATTTGCACAGGAACTTAAAGTGGCGGTGGCTGCCAACTTACAGGGAGTGATCAAGGTATTAGGGAAAGATTTTAAGCAGAAAACAGGCATTGACATACAGCCAATTGTAGGGTCATCAGGGAACTTATCAACCCAAATAAAAAACGGGGCGCCGTTCGATCTGTTTCTCTCGGCAGATATGAGTTTCCCGGAAAGCTTATTTAAAGATGGGTTCAGCATAAAAGAGCCCGCTGTCTATGCCTATGGAAGCTTGATTATTTGCAGCACGCAAAACATCGGATTCGAAAATTGGGAAAGACTTTTGATGACCCGTCGCATTAAAAAAATAGCTATCGCCAATCCGGCTATCGCCCCATATGGTAAAGCCGCAGAAGAGTCGCTTAAATTAAAGGGAGTACTCGATGATATACAATCGAAATTGGTGACCGGAGAAAGTATATCGCAGGTGAATACTTATGTTACAACCGGTACAGTGGACGTTGGCTTTACTACCCGCGCTTTGGTAAAAGATGTAGAGGGGAAGACTACGATCTATTGGAAAGAGATCGACCCCAAAACCTACACACCAATAAAACAAGGTATGATCATCCTTAAACAAAGCAAGGAAAGCGCTAACGCACTAAAGTTTTACGAATATATGCTAAGCCCGGCCGCTAAAAAGATATTAAAGGAATATGGGTACGGCGTGTAATAAATTATAGGAAAATTATTTTGTATAGCGATGGTTTTACGGTCATCGCTATCAGTTTTAATAAATGGATCTAACCCCGATATGGCTTACTTTGAAATTAGCAGCTATCGCCACGGTGATATTGTTGATCATTGGTTTGCCATTGGCCTATTGGCTTTCAAAAGGAAGGTCTATAGCCAAGATCATACTGGAGGCTATTATTACGATGCCGCTGGTATTGCCACCCTCGGTTTTGGGGTTTTACCTCTTGATGGCATTCAGCCCCAAGCATGGTATCGGCGAGTGGCTGCATAATGCATTCGATATCCAGCTGGTTTTTTCTTTCAAGGGGTTGATACTGGCCTCGGTGATCTACAGTATGCCGTTTATGATCGGCCCGATAAAGTCCGCTCTGCAGCAATTGCCTTTATCGCTTTCCCATGCGTCTTATACGCTCGGCAAATCCGAAAGAGAAACTTTTATCAAGATTTTGCTCCCAAATATCCGCGCTTCGGTATTAACAGCCGCTATACTCACTTTCGCCCACACGCTGGGCGAGTTCGGGGTTGTGCTGATGATCGGTGGCAACATTCCGGGTGTAACAAGGGTAGCATCTATAGCGGTTTATGACTCGGTAGAGAATATGGATTATGCCTCTGCAAATGCCTATTCTCTTATTCTGTTCGGCATCACCTTTATTATGATGGTATCAGTATTCGTTTTTAATAAATACAAAGCCAAAAGTCCTTTAGAATGATCAGCATCGACATAGAGAAAAAGCTAAAGGCCTACAAAGGTGAGCAGGTGCTGAAAATTGCGGCGCAGTTTGCAAACGGAAGTATCACCAAGATATACGGCCCTTCGGGTGCGGGGAAATCAACTTTTTTAAAGATCATCGCAGGACTAATCGACCCAGAACATGGTAAGATATCGGTTGATAATCTGGTTTGGTTAGATACTGCAACAAAGGTTTCTCTTTCGCCCCAAAAAAGAAAAGTTGGTTTTGTGTTCCAGAACTACGCGTTGTTCCCCAACATGACAGTACAGCAGCACCTGGAATATGTATCGGATGATGCGCAATGGATCAATCAACTGCTCGTCATCGGCAAGCTGGAAACATTTACTTCGCATAAACCGGAATATCTTTCAGGTGGTCAGCAACAGCGCTTAGCCATATTAAGAGCGATAGCGATCAGGCCGAAACTGATGTTGATGGATGAACCATTTTCAGCGCTCGACCCTAAAATGAAATCAGAACTGATTCCCGGATTGAAATCACTATGGGACGAGCTCGGAACAACCGTGCTTATCGTAAGCCATAATCCGCAGGAATTGGAAGGGCTGACGGCCAGTGAAATGGAAATAAATCCAATGTAGAGCGGCTAATCATTCAAACTAATCGACCCGTCCTCATCAATATTTAAACCCGATTCTGGAAAATCAATTTCAGTAAGCGTCTTGATGCGTTGGACAACACGGTTAGATGTATCTCTGGATAAGCCTCTTTCGTGCGTCTGACGGAAGGCAACGATATTGCCGTTCAGGAATTCGCCTTTTTTATTGAGATATACCTTTAACAAGGGGGCCATGCCGCACACGCCCGCCACACTTACACTTTTATAAGTACAGAAGTTGCCCAAGCTATACGCGATCAAGCGCCCTTTATAAGTTTCCAAAGCACGGCTTACGTGCGGACCGTTGCCTAATACAATGTCCGCCCCTGCATCGACAGCATTATGGGCAAACCGGTGAACATCGCCGCGTTTGGCATTCAGGAACGACTCCATTTTAAATGGCACGTGTTCATATTGTGCTCCTTCAGCCCCGCCGTGAAAGGATACGATAACTACATCGCATTGCGCTTTGAGCTGGCTAATGATACGACGTTGATTGACCGAATCCAAAAGTTGCACCGTACGTGCATTTGGGGCAAATGCACAAAAGCCATATTTAATACCATTGCGCCGGAAGATAGTTGCCGGGCAGGTTTCCAGCCCTGCGTAGTGGATGCCGTTATCAGCAAGTGTTTTAGTAGTGCTGACACATCCTTTACTATCAAAATCGGTGATATGATTATTAGCGACGCTGAGCAGGTTAAAACCCGCTTCTTTCAATACCCGGCCGTACAGCGTAGGCATACGGAAAAGGTAAGCCGTTTGAAGATTTTTCTTATAGGTAGCCGGCATGCCCGAGTCGAGCAGGGTGCCTTCCAGGTTGCCGAATACTACATCGGCCCCTTCAAAATATTTTAGTGCAGATTTAAAGCTGCCTTTAGCGCTATCGGATGGTAATTTACTGCTGTCAGGATAAGATGATCCCAACATAATGTCGCCGACGGCCGCAATGCAGATAGTGTCCCGAAGGCTATCGCGCTTGAGGCGGGGGGCGTCAGATTTTTTTGGTTTAGATTTATGATTGGTGGCTTTGCTATTGGCCAAAGACGATGCCTGCTCGCAGCCTTGTGCCAGCATCATTACCATAAACCCAATAAAAACCCAATCAAAAAATCGCATTATCAAAAAAAAATCCTTTCGGTTAAGAAAGGATTTTTATAAATATAAAATCTTTACGGTTTGTCGGTACCGCCCGAATCGCCGCTGCCTACATTAGTGGTGCCATCCGGCGATGCTTCCAATTCCTTTTTGAATACATCCAATAACCGGCCGCCTTTATAAAAATAGCGGTTATAATATCCATCGTCCAAGCTGCTGATAGCAACACCACGTGACGAAGCATGTGCAAATCGTCCGTTTCCTAAATAAATACCAACGTGGCTAATGCTGCGACTATGTATTTTAAAGAAAACCAGATCACCCTGCTGCAAATCATCTTTGCTCACCGGGTTAACCATGCTGAAAATATCACGCGAATTGCGTTTGATAGTCAGATTAAAAACTTTGCTGTATAATTCTTTTGTGAAAGCCGAGCAATCGATCCCTTTACGGGTATTGCCGCCAAAATGGTAAGGGGTGCCTACCCAGTCGTACACAAATTGAAATAACTTGATATTGGAGGTTGTTGACACTGCAACACCCATTATTTGAGAGAAATATTCTTTGATAAGACCATCCTGCTCGTCGTTGGGCTTCTCGGGGGTTTGGGCCGTACTTGTTTTTGTTTGTGCCTGCGATGCTATCACACTCAAACACAATACAATAGCTAGGATAATTTTCTTCATTTAATCGTTAGTCTTCGTTGTTTTCAGGGGGCAACAAGTGCTATTTTTTCCGAGTTATTAACATTTAGTGATGTGCAAAACTATCGCAATTTTTGATAATTACAAATTTATGACACCATTTTTTCAAATCTCGTAATGGTCTTATACGTAATAAAAATCAAAATGGTTATCACATTAAGTAATTTAACTAATTGTTTAACAATCAAATAGGTATAGATAAGTGTAATTTATACCCGTTATTAAATTCTTCACAACAAATTTGTTGCAGTTTCGATTTTTTCATGGATATAATTAGATTTGCGCTTCTTAATGGAAAGAGAGCTTTTACACACATGAGTTCAATCGAAATAATGAGTTCAATCGAAATAACAAAAGACACTTACCTGATGTGGTATGAGTCTATGCTGCTGATGCGTAGGTTCGAAGAGAAATCCGGCCAGCTATACGGTCAGCAAAAGATACGTGGGTTTTGCCACCTGTACATTGGCCAGGAAGCTGTAATGGCAGGGGCGATGTCGGTATTGAAACACGAGGACAGCATGATCACCGCTTACCGCGATCACGCTCACGCCCTGGCTAAAGGCACATCGCCTAACGCTGTAATGGCCGAGCTGTATGGTAAAGCCACCGGATGCTCAAAAGGCAAAGGCGGATCAATGCACATGTTCGACAAAGAAAACAACTTTTATGGTGGTCACGGAATTGTAGGCGGTCAGATCCCACTGGGTGCTGGTATCGCTTTTGCCGAGAAGTATAAAGGTACCGATGCTGTATGCTGCTGCTACATGGGCGACGGCGCTGTTCGCCAGGGTGCATTGAATGAGACCTTTAATATGGCTGCTCTTTGGAAATTGCCGGTGATCTTCATCTGTGAAAACAACGGTTACGCCATGGGTACTTCGGTTGAACGTACTACCATTCAGACTGATATCTATAAATTAGGACTGCCTTATGGTATCCCTTCATCGCCTGTTGATGGTATGGACCCGGTTGCAGTTCACAACGCTATGGACGAAGCCGTTTCACGCGCACGTGCAGGCGAAGGTCCAACCTTTCTTGAAATGCGTACCTACCGTTATAAAGGTCACTCTATGTCTGACCCTCAGAAATACCGTACCAAAGAAGAGTTGGAAAGCTACAAAGCCAAAGACCCTATCGACGCGGTAAAGGCTGAAATTCTGGAAAAGAAATATGCCGACGAGAAATGGTTCGAAGAAATGGATGAGAAGATCAAGCACATTGTTGAAGAGTCTGTGCGTTTCTCGGAAGAATCGCCATGGCCTGAGGCATCAGAACTGTACACCGATGTGTATGTTGAGCCGAACTACCCTTTCATCAGGGACTAATTATTATTCTAATCTTATAAAAACACTATACAATTAATAGTATGGCCGAAGTAGTAAAAATGCCAAAAATGAGCGATACCATGACCGAAGGGGTATTGGCCAAATGGCATAAAAAAGTTGGTGACCAGGTGAAATCAGGCGATGTATTGGCCGAGGTGGAAACTGATAAGGCCACAATGGATTTCGAGTCGTTCCAGGACGGCACCTTATTATATATAGGTGTAGAAGAAGGCAAAGCTGTTCCGGTTGATACGGTGATCGCTGTTTTAGGCAAAGCCGGCGAGGATTATAAACAAGCGTTGGAGAGTAGCAATGGTAGTGGCAGTAAGCCTACTGAAGAAAAAACTCCATCTGCGCCTGCTGAGAAAACTGCTACTGCAACTGCCACTGCAACTCCTAAGGTGGATACATCAAACATCCCTGCCACTGTTATCCGCATGCCATTGCTGAGCGATACCATGACAGAGGGCGTTATACAAAAATGGAACTTTAAAGTAGGCGATAAAGTAAAGGCCGACGACTCGCTGGCCGATGTGGAAACCGACAAGGCTACCATGGAGGTTGTAGGCTACGAAGCCGGTACCTTATTATATATAGGTGTAAAAGAAGGCGAAGCCGCTCCGGTAAATGGCATCATTGCGATTGTGGGTAAAGAAGGCACTGATATCACACCTTTGTTGCAAGAGGGTGGTGCTCCAGCGGCCCCTGCTGCTGAGGCTCCAAAGGAAGAAGCTGCCGCTGAAACTTCTTCAACTACTACAACTACTACAACCTCTTCAACCACCAACGACGACAGCAGGGTAAAAGCCTCCCCATTAGCACGTAAAATAGCTAAAGAAAAAGGCATCAACCTGAATGATGTAAAAGGCACTGCCGAAGGCGGCCGTATCATCAAGAAGGACGTTGAAGAATTTACCCCATCTGCCAAACCAGCGGCAGCTGCGACTACTACAACCACTCCAACTACTACAACCACTTCAACCCCGGTTATCCCAACCTACGTTGGTCAAGAGAAATACACCGACAAGCCGCTTACCCAGATGCGTAAAACCATCACCCGTCGCTTGTCTGAGAGCTTTGTGATACCGCACTTCTACCTCACTATTTCGGTGGATATGGATCAGGCGGTTGCCGCCCGTACCAAAATGAACGAGGTAGCGCCGGTGAAACTGTCGTTCAACGACCTGGTACTGAAAGCATGCGCTGTAGCCCTGAAGCAACACCCTGTGGTGAACTCCTCATGGATGGGCGAAAGTATCCGTACCAACGAGCACGTGAACATTGGTGTGGCCGTAGCGGTAGAAGAAGGTTTGCTGGTACCAGTCGTTCGTTTTGCTGACGGTAAATCGCTTACGCAGATATCTGCCGAGGTAAAAGACTTTGCCGGTCGCGCAAAAGCTAAAAAACTGCAACTGCCAGAAATGGAAGGCTCAACCTTCACCATATCCAACCTGGGCATGTTCGGCATCGACGAGTTTACCGCCATCATCAACCCTCCGGGAGCCTGCATACTGGCCGTTAGCGGCATACAGCAGATACCGGTAGTCAAGAATGGCGCCGTGGTACCAGGCAACGTCATGAAACTAACCCTCACCTGCGATCACCGTGTAGTAGACGGCGCCACCGGCGCA
>JAFAKI010000077.1 GCA_019235595.1 Mucilaginibacter sp.
CTGCCCGGCACCATGATGTTAGCAAGTTTTGGTACCTGCCCTAACCCTTCAATAGCTGAAGCTACCGAGATAGGTGGTGTAATAATACCATCAGCAAGCAGTGTACCCGCGCCAATTATGGCCGGTATTGCAAGCCATTTACCATACCTTCTAACCAGTGCGTACAACGAGAATATACCACCTTCACCGTGATTATCGGCCTGGAGGGTTATGAAAATGTATTTAAACGTTGTTTGCAACGTTAGCGTCCAGAAAACACAGGATATCGCACCGAATACAAAATCCACACTTGATGTGCCGCCTTCCTGCAGCAGTGTTTGAAATGTGTAAAGGGGTGATGTTCCAATATCTCCGAAAATAATTCCGAGTGTGATCAGCAGTCCTGCCGCTGAAACTTTTTTAAGATGGGGATTCATATACGACCTAATGGGGCATTAAAAGCGCGCAAATGTATTTAATATACTTAGTACAAGCAAGTTAATTATTGCAATTTAATTAAGATGCTGTATAGATCACAGGATTTCTATCAAGAAAACAGCCAATAAATTGTTAATTAAATAATTACAATTCAATGATAAAGCCTCAAAATATCAATTGTAAAAAATGATTGGGCAGATATTGAAATTTTGATAAATCTTGATTTCGCAAAAAACTATGGAATTTACCTATTTTTTTAGGGCTGCTTCGCCAAAGCTGATCAGGTCAGGAGCTTTGATGTAGCCAACAGTACCCAAAACGGGCTCGCCTTTGGGATTAAAAATAATTAGTGTTGGATAAGCCTGCATACCCCACTGAGAAGCCAGCTGCGGCCCCACGCCCTTCTCCATATCAATAGCCACATTGATAAAATTTTTGTTATAGAAATCTGCAGCCTTTTTGTTTCTGAAAGTGGTAGCCTTAAGCATTTTACACGGCCCGCACCAGGTGGCATATGCATCTACAAATATGTACTTATGTTGGGCCGCGGCCTGTTTCAGCGCTTCGTGCCAGTCATCTTCAATAAATACGATCTTTGAATTATATGGATTCTCACCTTGCGCCTTTGCGCCGGTGTGTGAAAAGATCAATAGAAAAGAGGTAAAAATCCCTATCAATAAGCTTTTATAGTTCATAACAATTTGGGTGCACAAAAATAGCACATATACCTTTTACGGATATATGTGCTATTGGTTATTGATGCAAAAAGTTTATCACCTGTTGTCCGGCCTTCTTTCAGGCTGTTGTTTTGGTGGCTGCTGACGTTGCTGTTGTTGCTGTTGACGTTGTTGCTGCATTTGTTGCTGACGTTGCTGGGCTTGCTGTTGCTGTATCTGCTGCTGACGTTGCTGTTCCATTTGTTGCTGACGTTGTTGAGCCTGCTGTTGCTGCATTTGCTGCTGGCGCTGCTGTTCCATTTGCTGCTGACGTTGCTGAGCTTGTTGAGCCTGCTGCTGTTGACGCTGTTGCTGCATTTGCTGCTGGCGCTGCTGTTCCATCTGCTGCTGACGTTGCTGAGCTTGTTGAGCCTGAGCTTGTTGAGCCTGCTGCTGTTGACGCTGCTGTTCCATCTGCTGCTGACGTTGCTGGGCTTGTTGAGCCTGCTGCTGTTGCAACTGCTGCTGGCGTTGCTGCATTTGCTGTTGGCGTTGTTGATCAGCCTGCTGTTGACGCTGTTGTTGCAACTGCTGTTGGCGTTGCTGATCAGCCTGCTGCTGACGCTGCTGCATTTGTTGTTGGCGTTGCTGATCAGCTTGCTGCTGACGCTGTTGCTGTAATTGTTGTTGGCGTTGCTGATCAGCTTGCTGCTGACGTTGCTGTTGTGCACGCTGTTGGTCGATTTGCTGTTGGCGTTGTTGTTGTTGTTGTTGTTGCAGTTGATCGACCTGTTGCTGCTTTTGCTGCTGTGCCCGTTGTTGATCTACCTGTTGCTGTTGCCCACGGTTCCCATTGGGTTGATTAGCTTCAGGACGATTATTAGGCTGCGCCTGGTTTGGCCTGTTATTCGGCTGTATTACATTTGGACGATTGGGCTCAACCCGGTTAACTGGTTGATTAGGCGTAGGTACCGGCCGGTTATTGTTTACATGCACCACCCTGTTGTCAGGCGTATTACTACGCGCTATGCTAGCCAAACGTGCAGCGGCCACATTGTTAAAACCACCACCATTAGCGATTCTTTGATCAGGGTGCTGATTCCTGTATTCGTTTGCATCAACTATTCTTGCCGGACGTGCATCAGGCGCCTTCTGTACCGCAGGACGATAAATGTTAACGGTATTACGTGTTACACTTGCAACACCCGGTCTGCTTGCATTATTGATATTATACACCCTCACGTCGTTGTGTGTAACCTGTCTGATCTCTTGCACACGTGGACCGCTTATATAAGTTACGTTATTATTAACATATGTATTATTAATAACGGTGGTATTATGGATAATGGTCACCGAGCGCTCACGAGGCACATAATAGTTATATATCCTTGGACTTGTAATATAAGCCTGTGGAGCACATGTCCAATAATAATCCGGTGCGTCATAACCGCCGCCGATGGTTATGCTGATACTAATGCCCGGTCTTAGAGGTGCCCAGCCATAATAGCCGCCACCATGACGCCAGCATACCCATGCGGGTGCCCATTGGTGGCCGGGTATCCATTCCCATCCGTAGTAATCATCATAGCGCCAGCGGCCATAGTGAAATGGAGCCCAGCCCCATTCATAGTCTGAAACCCAGGTATTGCCGTAATCGGTTATTACCCAGTGGCCGCGTGTAGCATATGGCCTGAAGTCGCCCTGCACATCTGGTATCCAAACTTCGCCATATTCAGGGTCACTTACCCATGTACCATACGGTTCCAGTTCGTTGTAAAATTCCTGGTCAGAAATATAGCCCCCTTGGGCCATACTTTTGCCGGGGATAACCAGTGACAATAACATCACCAGTAAACCTATTCCCCATATTTTATTTAAGCTTTTCATCAGATAGATATTGTTTTAAACTGGCGAAGGCATCGTATTCCATAATACCTCTCGCTCATATTTTATAATATTAATATATATTTTGATTTGTAAAACATTAAAACGTTTAACCTTATAATTGTTTTACAAAATATATGCCGACACATTACACTCCGATGACCAAAATTTATTCACAAAAGGTTGAGGTGGGTCAGTAATTAATATTTTTGTTCCTATCCACACATTAACACTATGAGTACAGTTCATATTCCGCGACTAGACCTTAATTCCTACATTAACGGCACTGTCGAGCAAAAGAAACGCTTCTCGGATGATATTGGCAAAGCCTTTAATGAAACCGGGTTTGTTACCATTACCAACCATGGCCTCAGTAAAGAACTGATAGACAAGCTGTATGAGCAGGTGATCAGCCTGTTTAAATTACCTGAAGACATTAAATTGAAATACGAAATAGCCGAGCTGTCAGGCCAGCGCGGATACACCAGCAAGGGCAGGGAAACTGCTAAAGGTTTCAAAGTACCGGACCTGAAAGAATTTTGGCAGATCGGTCAGACAGTAACTGATAATGACCCGGTTAAGAACGAATACCCAGAGAATTTGACAGTAACCGAGCTCCCTGAATTTAACTCAACCACCCGCGAAGTGTATCAAAAACTGGAGGATGCCGGGAAACATCTGCTGCGCGCCATTGCAGTTTATCTTGACCTGCCTGAGAATTATTTTGATGATAAAGTGCACAACGGAAACTCCATTTTGCGAACACTGCATTACTTTCCTATAGAAGACCCTGATACGTTACCACCTGATGCAGTAAGGGCCGGTGCACATGAAGACATCAACCTGATCACTTTATTAATTGGCGCCAGCGCGGACGGCCTTGAGCTGCTCACACGCGAGAATGAGTGGTTCCCGGTTAAAGCATATGGCGAAGACGTGGTAGTAAATGTTGGAGACATGCTGCAACGCCTTACCAACAACAAATTAAAATCGACCACACACCGCGTAGTAAATCCCCCGCGCGAGCAAATGAAAAACTCACGTTACTCAGTACCTTTTTTCCTTCATCCAAAATCGGATATGGATCTTACCAGTCTGGAATCCTGTATTGATGCCGAGCATCCAAAACTGTATAGCGACATGACTGCGGGTGAGTATTTGGATGAAAGATTAAGGGAGATTGGACTCAAAAAATAAGCTGGCAGTGGGCAGTTGGCAGTAATTATAACCAATGTTATTTCGAACGAACTGGCGGTGGAGTTGTGTTTAGGGGTGAGGAGAAAACTTATACGATATGCAAAGTCCGCTATGCGTGATGCAGAAAATTTCTCACCCGCGCCCATCACTTAACCCATTCTGCGGATTCGAAATGACATCTTTTTTTATGCAAACAGCGCACCGTCAACTGCCAACTGCTACTTCTTCATTTCCCCATTAATAGCTCGCAAAAACTCGTCCGGGTGACGTGAGCCGATGATGTATATTAAACCATCGCGATCGGTAAGGTGTATAGCTTCGCTTCCGGAGGTGTAAAAACGGATAGTTCCTTTTTGGTGCAGATTATAAACCGGATTGTTCAGAAAGTACCGGCTATATTTTCCTTTTTCTACCTTAACAATGCTATTCAGGTCGATTTTTACCAGCCGGGTAGTCCACAGCCCGTCGATCAGGATGCTTTTATTATAAACACGGGTGCGGAAATGCAGCAAAAAACCCATAATAATGGATATGATGATGATACCAAACCCCACCACGGCTAAAACCTCCGATTTATTTTGCTCGTCCGTAAAAAAATCAAAAGTATAGGCAGCAAAACAGAATGTAGCCAGTACCAAACGAATGGTAACAGGTATCCACTCGCGGCCGAGGTATTGCTTCTCAACAAAAACTGGTTTTTCTACAGTCATAATTTAAACAGCTCGAAGATAGTAACTTTTTTAGTTTTCGCACTTACTTTATACCTGTCATCGGGCCTGTAGCCGCCTATCCAGATAATGTCCTCGTTACCATTCACCAAAAGCGGGATCTGCGATTTTTCGTGCAGCGGCACTTTCTGATGCACAAAAAAATCGCTCAGTTTTTGCCGTGTTTTCATGCCAAGCGGGTGAAAATGATCGCCTTCTCTCCAATAGCGCAAGGTTAACGGATAAATCAATAAGTCAGTATCAATTGATGCCGCCATTGGGTTATCCTTTATAATGAGCGGCGAATCATCATGCAAAATGTTCAATTGATAGCTATTGAATTTTACTTCGTGCTGATCTTTATTTATCAATACCACCCCGGTTGATGGGAACTGTTTTGGCG
>JAFAKI010000171.1 GCA_019235595.1 Mucilaginibacter sp.
GTCAACTTTGCCTAATATTTTTTTAACAACCTCGTTTTCTGAGTTTTTTAAGTCAGCCTGTATTTTAATCATCGAAGTCATTGCAGCGCCCATTGGGATACCTTCACCAAAATTTGCCTGCTCCCAGTCTTTAGTCGGGAAACCTGCACGTGGCTTTGGTGGAGTTGCATTTAATGCTAATCTCATACCCAGGGTGTCCTTAGGATCCAATAACCCTAATAACGCTTTCCTGGTCGAGTCGATCTTTTTGTGCAACACGTAGCCATTCTTTCTTCTGTCTACCATCAGGTCCACAGCAAAATCCATCCCCTCACGGCCTGCGTAATCGCCAGTAGCCTGGCTCATACCACCTGATTCTTTAATGAGTGTAGTTTTTAGTGATTCGATATATGAATTCAGCTTTTCAGACAATTGCTGAGCCTTTTTTGCATCTTCATACGGTTTCTTAGCTCTTTCAGGTTCGTTTTTCAGCTTTGTCTTCTCAAATGCGTCAAAGGTATTACCTATGCCAGTTTGAACATTAGCTGTTGAGGCCTTCAAGCTATCGCTTATATTTTTAAATGCGTCCAGCAAATTCTCCGGTACCTCCAGGGCAATCAAGCCTAAAAGTACCAGGTATAGGATACCTATCATTCGCTGTCTAGGGGTTTCTTTACCTCCGGCCATTTTGCTTTATTTCTATACTTAGATTAATAGCTTCTTGTTAATTTATTATGCACGTGGCTGGCTCATAGCTGACAACATATTGCCATAAATAGAGTTCAATGAACCCAGGTTCTTGGCCAAACGCGCCACTTCAGTTTTAAATTGTTGTGAATCTTCCAGCGACTCGTTAAAGTTCTGCATGGTGCTAGCCATACTATGATAGAACTTGTTCATCGATTTCAAATGCGCGCTCGAATCCTGTAATTCCAGTTCGTAAACTGCATTTAAAGCTGAAAGGTTCTTCGCCAGGTTATTCACCTGTTCGTGATATGCTTTTGAGTCGATATTTGAGTTTGCCATTTCCTGCAGGTTTGCAGAGGCCTGATCAAACGCTGAGCTCAGTTTATCGTAGCTTGCACTTGCAGTTTTCACCTTCGAGGTGAACTCAGTAGTAGCAGCACCTGCATCAGCAACTTTTGATATGTTTGCAACCTTATCGCCAAAGGTTCTTAAACCATCCCCCAGGCTGCCGATCAGTTCAGGACCAATCTTTGCATCGTCCAGCATTTTATCCAATGCAGCGGTGCTTGACGATCCGCCTGCGCCACGTACTGTAGCCTTTGGCAATTCGCCCTTAAAATCTTCACTTAATTCAGGATAGACACGCGTCCAATCAATATGGGCCTCCTCATTTTCTCTCTGGAAACCTAAAAGAAAGAATAAGAGCGCCTCGGTAGTTAGCCCGGCAGAAATGAATAGGCCACCATAAGGCCAGTGCTGAATTTTAAATAATAAACCGATAATTACAACGGTTGCTCCCCAAGATACAATATTGGTAATACCGTAAGGTTTTTTCTTCCCAGCCATAATAATTTTGATAATGTGTGTGTGATTGTTGTTATTTAATTAGTGTTTGTCTTTTATGTCTTGTCCTAAATAGTGTGTTACGCAACGGAAACCAATGTATGATTTGGCAGTATCCTGGTATTCATACGTACGGGTTGAGTTTTGAAGGAAGTAACCAACATCTTTCCATGATCCGCCACGCACAACTTTGCGTTTTAACACAGGGGGATCTGATGCTTTGGCTTCATAATCAAAACTGGGGGCAAGATCATGAACAAATGTAGAGGCTGATTCGTCGAACGCTGAAGCAGTCCATTCAGCTACGTTTCCAGCCATATTATACAGCCCATAATCGTTAGGGAAATATGAGCGAACGTTTACAGTGTAAGTACCGCCGTCAGCCGAATAATCACCGCGGCCCGGTTTAAAGTTGGCCATCAAACAGCCTTTAGCATTTTTGATATATGGACCACCCCAAGGATAATCAGTACCTACCCTGCCACCACGGGCAGCATATTCAAATTCAGCTTCGGTAGGTAATTCATATCTTGCTCTTGGAGGTAATCCGCGAGATTGTTTATAGGCTTCATTATAGCGAGTGCGCCATACGGTGAAAGCCCTTGCCTGGCGCCAGGTTACACCCACAACCGGATAGTTGCGGTATGCAGGGTGAGAGAAATAGCTCTCAACCATTGGCTCGTTGGCAGCATATGAGAAGTCGCTTAACCAAACCAGCGTGTCAGGATAAACCGGAACTGTATCGCGGTAAATGAAGTCTGACCTCTTTTTGGTTTTATCGTTCTTATAGTCAGAGGCATCGCGTAGTTTAAACAATGCATAGTTGTATTTCAATAAACGCACATCCAGTTCGTTCTTATCAAATACCCTGTCATCGCCCTGGTAATACATACCCTGTAGCTTGGCTGCATGAGCAGCATTACCTTTTTTGCTGCCGTTGAACGAAATTGGATAGTGTTTTACGTAAGCCCAGTTGATGAATTTTTTACCGTTAGGGGCTTTTTGACCCTTTGCAGGTTTAATGTAAAACTTATCGTCGTGAAGGTAGTTGGTGATTGCAATCGAGTCGCGTACCCAGTTTACAAATTGTCTGTATTTCGAGTTAGTGATCTCGGTTTCATCCATGAAGAATGCGTTTACAGTAACTTGTTTGGTTTGGGCAATTTGAGCAAAAGTAACATCCTGGTCAGTTTGCCCCATCAAAAATGAGCCCGATGGAACGTAAACCATGCCGTAAGGGACTTCAGCTCTGAATGACCTTTGCGCTACACCGGTTACCTCACCCCTGTCGCCTCCCCTGCTACAGCTGCTTAGCAGCATAACTCCACCGGCCAAAACTGTTAATAAGTAGTATATCTGCTTCATTGTTAATTTCAAAAATCAGTTATCTGGATATAACGAAATTATGCCCTTTTATATGTAAAATCAGTTTAAGTTAATTAGAACACAAATATGTTGTTTTAGTTGTAAAAACAACAGCGTCACCATAACAAATGTATAAATTAATAGTTTATTCACATAAAACATATTAACTTATAAATTAATCAGTTACTGCTCGCAGCTAATTAAATACAAGGCATTATACGTCCCGCAGCTATAAAAAGTTGCAGGACGTAGTAATAAAAATGTGTAAAATTATTTGTTGACCATCTTGACATATTGCTCAAGAGCCATAGTCATAGACGGAGCGCCGGGAGTTGGCGCAGGGATATCTAATATTAAACCAGCATCTAACACCGCTTTATGTGTAGTGGCTCCAAAAGCCGCTATACGGGTGTTGTTCTGTTTAAAATCAGGAAAGTTTTTATAAAGTGATTGTATGCTTGATGGGCTAAAGAAAGCCAGCACATCGTAAAACACATCAGCAAGATCTGACAAGTCGCTGCATACTGTACGGAACAGAACAGCAGGTGTAAAGTTATAGCCGTTATCCAACAAGAATTTTTGCGTTTCTTCAGCAGCAACATCCGAGCATGGGTAAAGGAATTTCTCGCCCGAATGTTTTTTCAATACCTCAGCCAAATCAGCTGCTGTTTGTTTGCCAAAGAATATCTTTCTCTTACGGTATTGAATATATTTTTGAAGATACAAGGCGATCGTTTCGGAGAGGCAGAAGTACTTCATTTCAACAGGCACTTCAAATCGCATTTCTTCACAAATGCGGAAAAAATGATCGGCTGAATTGCGGCTCGTGAAAATAACTGCAGTGAAGTCGGATAAGTTGATCTTTTCTTTTCGGAAATCTTTCGCCGGTACACCCTCAACATGAATGAAAGATCTGAAATCAATCTTCAAATTATATTTCTTAGCCAGTTCGGCATAAGGGTTTTTATCATTCTCGGGTTTGGGCAAGGTAACCAGTATGCTTTTGACCTTTTTCTTTCTATCTTCCAAAATCTGTAAAATATAAAAATCTAACTCCTATATGTTTAACGCCTTTATCAAAATCAAAATAGGGCAAATTTCGAGGGCACAAAGATACACAATTAAATAAAACTTATGAAATAGAATATTGGAAACGATATTTACGCTGCTGCGCAAATACTGCCAAATAAAAATTACGATAGCCAGAATCAGCGCCATCCACAAGATATAATTGATCAGCTGTGCCGCCAACAAGCAAAAACAAACGGTAACCGGCAAAAAAACAAAGCCTATGTTAAAATAGGTAAGGTAGAGTACCGACAAATATTCCGTAACCAGCTTATTGATATTGAAAACAAAGCCGATGAACTTTACGATCAAAAACTTAATGGCAAGTGCTGCAAGGATGATCAGCGCAAACCATACAAACAACCGCACACCATTTATACTGTAATAAACCCCCTTATACTGGGCAAGCTGATATAAGAACAAGCCGAATATTA
>JAFAKI010000347.1 GCA_019235595.1 Mucilaginibacter sp.
CACCATTAATGGGTTTGAGAGTTGGTGCTGTATTTGTTTGGCATTTTTATCTGCATCTTCCAGGCTTTCGGGCTTACGTTTGGAAAAGCTCTTAACCAGAATATTATGAGAAATGTCCGTTTTGAAGTGTCGATTAGCCATTTCAAAACCCAAAAAAGGTTTTGCAATAAACAGCAATGCTGCTAATGCAAACAAGATTTTAAAAGCTGGAACCTCTTTCATTTTGATTTTGAATGACAAATTCAATTACAAAAGTGGTGTTAAATTGTTTCACCAAATCAATGTAACGTTAATGTTGCATGAAACACTATAATGAGACAAACAAAAAAGGCCCCTCAAAGGAGCCAGTTTAGTTTTAGTTGATTGAATTTATTTAGTCTTAGGATAATAATTGGCTATTCAGCGTTTGCCCTGAACATCAGAGCACCGACAGTTACATTGGTGCGGCTGTCGATCAGTATGGCGCCTCCATTGGCCTTATTGTACTGGTAAAGATCAAAAGCTAATGGGTCGGCAGTTTTGATAACAATGCGGCCAATATCATTCAGTTTGAACTCTTCGTCAAATTCTTCTTCCAGCGTATTGATATTCACTTTATGCAGTATTTCCTTTATGCGGCAGCGGGTTACCTTACTGTTATGCTGCAGGAAATAAGTGTGCGAAGTATCCAGCGGTTTGGTATCCATCCAGCAAAGATCAGCTTCAATTTGTTGCGAAACCTGTGGTTTGTTTTTCGCACTCACCAGGGTATCGCCACGACTGATGTCGATCTCATCTTCCAAATGAATAGTTACTGACATGCCGGATAAAGCAGCTTCAGGTTCTGAATCAAGTAATTCAATTTTGCTGATGGTTGATGTAAAACCGGATGGTAAAACGGTTACCTTATCATTCACCCGGAATGAACCGCTTGAAACACGGCCGGCATAACCGCGGTAGTCATGTAATTCTTCAGTTTGAGGCCGAATTACCCATTGTACAGGAAAGCGTGCGTGTTCGGTCAGGTTATCGGCTGGAATTTCAACAGTTTCCAGGTAAGGCAGTAAGCTGCTTCCGCTGAACCACGGCATTCTTTCGGATGAGTGTACAATATTATCGCCTTTGAGCGCACTTACAGGAATATAGGCTACGTTTTTCAATCCAACTTTAACCGCCAGTCCTTTGTAATCACTAACGATTTTGTTGAACACTTCTTCTTCGTAATCAACCATATCCATCTTGTTCACACACACAACTACCTGCGGTAAGCCTAAAAGTGAAACCAAGAAGGAGTGACGTACGGTTTGTTCGATCACCCCTTTACGTGCATCGATAAGGATAATGGCCAAACCAGCGTTTGATGCACCGGTAACCATGTTACGGGTATACTGAATATGCCCCGGAGTATCGGCTATGATGAATTTACGTTTGTCGGTTTGGAAATATTTGTAAGCAACATCGATGGTAATGCCTTGTTCGCGCTCAGCTTTCAGGCCGTCGGTTAAAATAGCAAGATCAATCGTACCGTCATCATTTTTGCGGTTAGAACGTTGGAGGGCCTCCAATTGGTCAACCAAAATAGCGCCGCTATCATAAAGCAGGCGACCAATAAGGGTACTTTTACCATCATCAACACTTCCTGCGGTTAAAAATTTTAAAATATTCATTTTCTTAATTTCGGATTTCGGATGTTCAATTTCGAATTTGTTAGTTTTGATTTGAATTTCAATTGCTAACTCTTTTAAAAAATTCCGCAATTGTAAATTCGAATTTCGAAATCAAAAATATCCCCCTTTCTTGCGGTCTTCCATAGCGGCTTCGCTCACTTTATCGTCCATGCGTGCACCGCGTTCGCTAACACGGGAGGCGCTTATTTCGTCAATAATATCATCTATCTCAAAAGCATATGACTCTACAGCAGCGGTGCAAGTCATATCACCAACGGTACGGAAACGTACATTGCGGCGTTCTACCACATCCTCATCATCCATATTCAGGAACGGAGAGGCGGCCATTAGCTGGCCATTACGGGTAATCACATTGCGTTCGTGTGCAAAATAGATGGTCGGTAATTCAATTTTTTCTCTGCGAATATAGTTCCACACATCCAATTCTGTCCAGTTACTGATCGGGAACACACGAACGTTTTCCCCCTTATGGATCTTACCGTTATAGATGTTCCAAAGCTCAGGACGCTGGCGTTTAGGGTCCCATTGACCAAATTCATCACGCACCGAGAAGATGCGTTCTTTAGCACGTGCCTTTTCCTCATCGCGACGTGCACCACCTATACAGGCATCAAATTGATGCTTTGCAATCGTATTTAACAACGTAACAGTTTGTAATTGGTTACGACTGGCGTTTTTACCTTTTTGTTCAACAACACGGCCTGCATCGATATCATCCTGAACATAACCTACGATCAGCTTTTCGCCGAGGCGCTTGATCATGTTGTCGCGATAAATAATTGTTTCTTCAAAATTGTGACCGGTATCAATATGTACCAATGGGAAAGGAAATTTTCCCGGACGGAAAGCCTTTTCGGCCAACCTTACCAAAGTTATAGAATCCTTACCTCCCGAAAAAAGCAGGGCAGATTTTTCAAATTGCCCGGCTACTTCCCGCAAAATATGGATGGCTTCCGCCTCTAACTCATCTAAGTAATCCAACTGCTTCATTAAATAATTATTGATTTAGTGAATGAGTGAATTAGTGATTGCTGCCTATCGTCTAACTCCTTCACTCACAATTGATTTATTTCGTCTTTGAATAATTTAGTGTTTGAGTCAATTCACTCATTCACTAAATCGCTAATTCACTCATTATTTATGCGCCTCGTGTAATCCGCACTCTTTTTTTGACTGATCTTCCCACCACCATCTGCCGGCCCTGAAATCTTCTCCGGGCTGTACCGCCCTGGTGCATGGTTGGCAACCAATGCTCGGGAAACCTCTGTCGTGAAGCGTATTATAAGGTACGTTATATTTTCTGATGTATTCTTTTACCTGGTCGAGGGTCCAATCGTAAATCGGGTGAAATTTAATTAAATTATTTTGTTCGTCCCATTCCAGGTTGTGCATATCATGACGATTGGCTGACTGTTCGGCGCGGATACCTGTCACCCACAACGCATTGCCTGCAAGGGCACGTTTCAGGGGCTCGACCTTACGAATACCGCAGCACTCCTTACGGTTCTCAACAGATTCGTAAAAGCTACTTGGCCCTTTGGCGTTGACCATCTTCTCCAGCAACTCATGATTAGGATAATAAGCATGTATGGGTTTCTCGTACATTTCCATAGTACGGTTCCATACATAATAAGTTTCAGGAAAAAGACGGCCTGTCTCCAGGGTAAATACTTTGATAGGCAGATTATTGGTGAAAATCATATGTGTAATCACCTGGTCTTCCCAACCGAAACTTGTCGAAAATACAATTTGTCCCGGAAACCTATCTGCCAGTAATGACAACGCCGCAACCGGATCAAATCCTTGTATTTGTTGTTTAATATCTTCTAACTCACTCGTCATAAAACGTGGACTCCCAAGAATTTAAGAATTGCTCTTATACTTATTAAAATTACAATTATGGCTACCGCCATCATAATGGCTTTGGCCGATATTTTATTTGAAATCTTAGCTGCAATTGGAGAGGCTAAAGCACTGCCGATCACAAGGCCCGAAACTGCTTCCCAGCGTGGATGACCTAAAAACCAGATGAATGTGATTGAACTCCCCAGTGCGATGAAAAAGCGGGATAATTTAACAGTTCCTAAAGAAAAACGTGGATGACGCCCTCCTGCGATGAGGGTTGATAACACGATAGAACCCCAGCCACCACCGCCCACAGCATCAATAAATCCGCCACCAAAGCCTAATAGCCCGATCCTCTTAATTTTTCCAGTTGTTCTTTTGTGACCGGTCTTTAAAGCTTTTCTGAATATGATGACACCCAGTATTAAGGTATACAAAGACACAAATGGTTTGGTATAGGTGCTATAATGCTCCAACGAAGATAATATTGTAGCTCCGAGTATTGCTCCAATTAATCCCGGGATAAGCAGCAGCTTGAATAATTTCCAGTTGATATTGCCCATGCGGTAATGCATCCAACCGGCAATACCGTTACTCATTATTTCGGAAAGGTGCACACCCATACTTGCTGTAGCAGGGGTAATGCCCATCGAAAGTGAGAAAGTTGTCGATGTCACACCGTAGGACATTCCAATTGCGCCATCTATCATGGCAAAAACAAAACCCGCGCCCAGGAAATAATAGAATAAAGGATTAATGCCTTCGACATATGTTTTAAAATCCGGGTCCTTATTCCATAAAGTGAAGACGGTTACTATAATGGCAAACACTAAGGTACCCCACAATAACCAGATCAGGTTTTTATTACTTTCTGTCTTTTTCTCGACCAAAACTGAAGTGACATCATTCAGCACTTTAACTTTATAAGTAAAATCGCCCTTAAGCGAGTTTCTTAGCTCGTTCATTTGTTGCAAGGTGATATCGAGTTCTCCGGGTATACCCTCGTCCAGCACTTCTCTTAATCTTTTGGCAACGGTAGGGGATTTGCCGTTTGTCGATATCGCCACCTTCAGATCGCCTTTCTGAACAATCGAACCAAGATAAAAATCACACAAATCGGGTTTATCAGCTATATTAACCAACAATTTTCGCTCTTGTGCTGAACTTCGGATATATTCATTGAGTTGATTGTCGTTAGTTGCGGCAATAACAATGTCAGCACTATCCAGATCGGTATCTACAAATGGCTTCTGCGTAACGCTTACGCCCTCATATTCCCCGGCCAAAGCATGTATTCCGGGTACAAATTCTTTGGCAATAATAGTCACTCTCGCATTCGGGCTATTACCCAGCAAAGCCGTCAGTTTTTCAAAACCAACATTTCCCGCACCGATCAGCACGGTGTGCAAGTTATTCAGCTTCAAAAAAACAGGAAATAATTGATTGCCTTCCGTCTTTTCTGCCTGAATGGTAGGTGAACCGTTATTCCTGGGAGATAATGCCATAAAATTCCCTGATAGGTTGAAACTGCGGATGCAATGACACTACTTCGCCGATTACGATCAAAGCAGGTGAGGCGATCTTTTTCTCCTCAACGATTTCTACAATGGTATCTATAATGCCAATCGCTACTTTTTCATTTTCCGTTGAACCGCTCTGAATCACAGCTACAGGCGTCCGTTGTTTACCTTCTTTTTTAAATATTTCGACAATTTCGGCCAGTTTATGCAAACCCATCAGCACCACCACAGTCGCCCTTGTTCGGGCTGCTTCATAAAGGTCATTAGATATCGTGCCGTCAGCTTTTGTGCCTGTTACTACCCAAAAGCTTTCGCTCATACCGCGATGGGTAACCGGAATATGCTGCAAACCCGGAACGCCGATGGAGCTTGATATGCCCGGTATAACTTCGGCGGGGATGCTGTAAGAGGCAGCATAATCCAACTCTTCATAGCCACGACCAAATACAAACGGATCACCACCTTTCAGACGAACCACATGCCCGTAGTTTAAGGCGTAGTCAATCATTAATTTATTGATTGCATCCTGAGAAAAAGAATGATCACCAGAACGTTTGCCTACATAAACTTTAGTGGCATGTTCGGGTGCAAACTCAAGCAAGTCTTCGTTTACCAAAGCATCGTAAAGCACCACATCAGCGGTTTGAAGTGCTTTTATCCCTTTTAAGGTGATCAGCTCGGCATCACCGGGACCCGCACCAACCAGGGTAATACGCGGTTCTTTAACTTCTTTTTTAATATCTATCATGATTGTACCAATGCCTCTCTTTTTGCTTTAACGTTTGTTAAAAATGCCTCTGCTTGTTTGCGATAAGCCATAGCGAACTCTTCAGAAGGTTCGTTTTTATTGATCTGTAATACCTTGTCGCTGAAAGTACCATCCAGTGTAAATTCTCCGGTTGCCACATACAACTCGTCAAATTTGTTGATCATGCCGATCTGCGTACCAACGTTAACATTCTTATCCAGCAATAAAGCCTTGGCTGAGCTGATGAATACATTATAGGAATGATAAATAGCGTCGGCCCAGAAACCATTAGCAAATGATTCGTTGGCCCAGCCTAATTTTTCATCAGCTTCATATAATAACGTAGCTACCAGATCGATCACTACACCGGCACACTCACCAACACCTATAGCAGGGACAAAATTTTCCTCATGCACCCAGTCCACAAATTCTTCATCTTTCAGGGTAGACAGATCAGCCAAAGGTTTTAACATCTGGTAGAAATAATCTTTGCCCTGCCTGTCATAATACTGATGGAAAAGCTCATCTTCGATTGAGTTTTGTTTATAATCATTCAGAACAGTACGTAAAACAGCATCAGCTCTTTTAGCGGGAACTTTGATAATCTTTTCAGCAGCACGTCCTACGCCATCGCCAACTGTACCGCCACCCAATAAAACCTGCATAGAAGGTAATACTTTTAAACCGGCTTTTAGGGAGCTACCATGGAAGCCTATATGTGCCAGACCATGCTGACCGCAGGAATTCATACAACCGCTTATTTTGATCTTGATATCGCGGTTGTAAATCAAATCTTCATATTCGTTATAGATAATATCCTCCAGCACACGCGCAAAAGTCATGCTGTTGGAAATACCCAAATTACAGGTATCTGTGCCAGGGCAGGTAGTCACATCGGCTACGCTATCAAAACCAGGCGCCGACATATCTAGCGCAGTTAAAGCTTCATATAATGCTGGTAATGCTTCCTTTCGTGCATATTTTAATAATAGTCCCTGATTTTGCGTAATCCGGATTTCGTCGGCTACATAAGGACGAATGGCATCAACGAATTTGCGAGCAACGTCAGTATGAATATCGCCAACAGTCACTTTTACATACACACCGTAAAAGCCCTTCTGTTTTTGTTCAAATACATTGGTAGCCAGCCATTGCTCGTAACGCAACGGATTGCCAATCTTCACTTCAGGAATGATCAATGGTTCTGGTATAACTGGTTGGTCAACCGAATCACGGTTAATAGGATAGGTTTTTACCTTATTGGCAATACTTTCCTCTTTAACCAGGCGCAACACTTCTTCCAGACCTAATCTCTGGATCACATATTTTAAACGTGCTTTGTTACGGTTGTTACGTTCGCCATAACGGTCGAAAACACGGATTACGGATTCGATATAAGGGATTAGCTGATCCTCAGGCAAAAACTCTTCAACAATATTGGCCAGAATAGGCTGAGCGCCTAAACCGCCGCCAAGTGCTACTTTGAAACCACGTTCGCCTTTCTGATTTATTTTAGGAATGGTACCAATATCATGCGCATAAGAAAATGCTGTATCCTCTTCACTTGCCGAGAAAGCAATTTTAAACTTACGCGCCATGTCCTGGCAAATAGGATTGCGCAAGAAAAACTCAAATGCGGCATGCGCATATGGCGAAACATCAAATGGTTCTTTCGGATCGATGCCGGCAGTAGGAGAGGCGGTTACGTTTCTAACGGTATTACCACATGCTTCACGCAAGGTGATATCGTCCTGTGCAAGCTCGGCCCACAATTGTGGTGTCCGATCAAGGCTCACATAGTGTATCTGGATATCCTGGCGTGTAGTTAAATGCAGGTTATGGCTTGCGTACTCGTCAGACACGTCGGCGATGCGTAGCAATTGCTTAAAAGTGACTTTACCAAACGGCAATTTGATGCGTACCATTTGCACTCCCGGCTGACGCTGACCATAAACTCCACGTGCCAGACGCAGACTCCTGAACTTTTCGTCGTGTATCTTACCTTCGCGGAAAGCCCTGATTTTTTTTTCCAGATCGATAATATCCTTCTCTATAACCGGGTTTTCCAGTTCCGTCCTGAAGCTTCGCATATCTTCTAATAATTAAATTAAAACTTGTCTCTTAGTTTGAACCCCAAATATATATATAGTATACGGAAATGGTAGCATTTGTTGGTAATATTATTTCTTTTACAGTAAAATTACACACAAAACTATTTTTATAGCTGCCAAATCCAAGCCAAAGTTGAGCGTAGCGCTATGAATCGTAAAGTGCTGAATTTTAAATAATAACAGGTTGTTTACGAGAACTTTTAGTTAATCTATTGGACTTATAGTATATACTTGAAATTCAGCGAAATAAAACAGTGAATTTTTTCCGATCGGAGAGCCAAAAATCTATCTTAAGGAAGATTTTTAGAAAAAAAATTAAAATGAACGATAAAAAACTTTTGAGTAAGCAATAAATAATAAAGGGTATATTTTTAACCATTACTCAAATGGGGAAAAATATACCCTTTGCGTTGCCGCAGATTTTTGAAAAGGAAAGAGCTTAAACTTTAATAAGCGTATTTTCCCTGGCGATTACATCGGCTATACTTGTTTCTGAAAGGATCTTCAGTGTAGCATCTCTTACATCAATAAATACGTCCCGAATGCCGCAGGTAGTTTCCTGTTTGCACTCTTCGCATTTATGATAAAAATTGAGACTGGCACATGGTACCATTGCAATAGGTCCATCCGTTATACGCATAATGCTTACCAGGAAAATATCCTTCGGATCCTTATTTAAACTATAACCACCGCCAGCGCCTTTTTTACTGTAAAGGAAGCCCGCATTACGCAAGTCTAATAATATCTGTTCGAGAAATTTCTTCGGGATACGTTCTTCTTCTGCGATCTTCGAGATCTGCATAGGTGGTTTATCAACATTTTTCCCCAGCACTACCAGTGCCTTAATGGCATATTTTGTCTTTTTCGATAACATTTAAAAACAATAAAACTTACAAAGATAAGTAAATATATTATGTCTATATAATTGGTCGGCAGTACGTAGTACTTAGTGTAAATATACTATTTATTTTTTATCAGAATGCCCCAGGCTTTTTTCGGGACTTACTATATCTCTCACCATCTGTTTTATTTCCTTTATTTCAGGGAAGCGGCCCCAATCTTTATGGTCATAAATAACAGTCTCGTTTACCCTTATACTGTAATGGCCACCTATTTCACTTGGTTGCAGCGTTACTGCATATAATTCATCTTGAAAAGTGGTCAAAAGCTCTTGCGCCATGTAGGCCGCACGCAGTAACCAATGACATTTGGGACAGTATTCAATAGTTATAGTCGGTTTCATTAGGGCAATTTACAAATCGGCCCATTAAAAATGAAAATATCATCATAACACGCAATTAGGGAACGTGTAAATGATGATATTAAAAAATTAATCGTGATATAAATAGGTAGATCGATTACCTGCCCTGGATAAAATTAAAGCCTAAAGCGAGCTTCGGGTTAAAAGGAGCTTTTTTTCTTTTCTTGAAAATATTATTGTTATTTACATACGCGCCCACAGCATTCAATACAGCATCAAACAAGTTTTCTATTGATTTCATATAAGCAATTTAATTTGGGCTTTATAACGAAAAACGGAAAGGCTTGGTTGCAAAAAATCTGCGTTTCTGACTATTGAGAGGGCTTTTTAGAGCTAAAGCGGATGTCGAATCCTGTTTAAATAAAACATTAAAACAAGCTGATTTTTAGACCATTAAAGAAGAGCAGAAAGGAGCGAAAAATAATTTAATTTATAATTTATTTTTCTTGTACGAGTGACACTATAGACCTACTAAAAAGCGGTCTTCATAGTTCAATTCAGATATCAATAGTTCGTCACCAACTTTAATCTCTCCCAAGCCTTTGTAAGCCAGATTTTGACCGAACATGATCTTTTTGTCTTTCAATCTATATCCAGCTAATGTTTTTAATGGCTCTTTCCCGGCAGCGCCGCTTTCCTGGTCAATTGTGGTCATTACACAGCGGGCGCATAATTTTACTCCGTTAAAAATAATGCCGCCAATGGTAAAGGTATGCATCATATCCTCTTCATAGGGCTCACCACCTGTAAACACAATATTGGGCCGGAAACGGTTCATCGGTAAATACTCTGTCAACCGGCTGTTCAGGTCATCCAGTGAAGATTGACCGATCAAAAGAAAGGGATACGCATCAGAAAAAGAGGTGATGCTGTCTTTGGATGTATAACGCTGATCGGTGACACGATGTGTCTCATCCGGCATATAAACTAACCGGCATGGGATTTCGAGCATTGAAGTAAACCATTTATCCGCTTCATCACTCACAAACTGCCCGGTGCAGCTATCGTCCCAAATCTTTACTTCGGCAAATTCATTTTTTTTTGTGTGGAAAGGGATAGTGTATGTCGATTGTTTAACCGAATGTGTTACGCTTACGCCTTCATCCGTTAAGGCCAGTTTCATCAACGCCATCTGATGCACTTCGCGCTGAGAAATGAACAGTTTATTGTGATCAACCAGCATCCAGCGGCGATCATACTGAAAGCCCCGGTCGGTTACGAGTGCCTTATCTAAAGCAATTCCACCTAATGATTTTACAGGATAAATGTATAACTGGCTAACTTGGAGCATTGAGAAAATATTGAGTCTGTAAAGGTAATTTGTTTTACTGTGGCCGACAAACTCCATATAACTTCATCATTGGATATTCGACATTTATTATTCGATATTCAAATCCAACCATAACAACTTCGTTACATTTTTGCAAGATTACTGTCAGTTTAACACATTTATCCCTACATTTAAAAACCAATTAAACAGACATCTAATTATGCATCGCAGAAAATTTATCCGGGACGCCTCACTGGCTACAGCAGGGCTTACCATTCTTAATTTCCCGGTATTTGGCAAAAACGCACCAAGTAATAAAGTAATATTGGGCGTAATGGGGGTAAATAGCAGAGGAAATTACCTGGCAAGCAGCTTTGCCCAATTACCCAATGTTGAGGTAGGCTATATCTGCGACGTGGAAGATGATGCAATAAAAAAAGGCTACGATGCGCTTAAAAATGCACCACGCAAACCTGAGCTAATAAGGGATATCCGCAAACTGGTTGAGAAAAAAGATTTTGACGCGCTTGTTGTTGCTGCACCTGATCACTGGCATACGCCTGCTGCTATTTTGGGTGCATCGCATGGTAAACACGTGTACGTAGAAAAACCATGTGGTCAAAACCCACACGAAGGAGAACTCATCTCGCAAGCACTACATAAATACGGCAAACATATCCAGATGGGCAATCAGCGCCGTTCAATGCCAACATTAATTGATGCGGTCAAGCAGGTGAGAGAAGGCGCTATTGGAGACGCCTATTTTGCGAAGGCATGGTATACTAATAATCGTCAATCAATAGGTGTCGGTAAACAAGTACCGGTACCATCGACACTTGATTTTGAATTATGGCAAGGCCCGGCACCGCGCAAACCTTACCAGGACAACCTTTTGCATTATAATTGGCACTGGTTCTGGAATTGGGGCACAGGGGAGGCTTGTAACAACGGTACGCATGAAATAGATTGCTGCCGCTGGTTTTTAGGGGTGGATTATCCAACCAA
>JAFAKI010000404.1 GCA_019235595.1 Mucilaginibacter sp.
TCATACTGGCAATATTGTTGTTGGTAAGGCTCCATTAACCATAACAGCAAACAATCAGACCAAGGTTCAGGGGACTGTTAACCCGCCTTTGACTGTAAGCTACAGTGGATTTGTAAATGGTCAGACCAACAGCGTGCTGACTACCCAGCCGACAGTAACTACTACTGCTAAAACCAACTCGCCTGTAGGTACCTATCCTATTACCGCGAGCGGCGCAGCAGCTACGAACTATAGTTTCACTTATGTACAGGGCACATTAACGGTAACCGCAGCCGCCGCATTGACATTCAACGCGATACCATCCCAGGTTTATGGCGCTGCCGACTTTAGCCCTGGCGCTACTGCTACTACTGGCACCATTGCTTATACCAGCAGTAGTAACGCAGTCGCAACAATAGTTTCGGGCAATATCCACATCGTAGGAGTCGGTACTTCAACCATCACAGCAAGCAATGGTACGAGCAGTCAACAGCAAACACTGACCGTAACGCCAGCAGCGCTGACCATTTATGCTTATGATATAAGTAAAAACTATGGCTCTTCATTAACAAACGATAGCGACTCGCCGTACTTTACACCTAATGGTCTCCAATACGGAGAAACAATCGGAGGCGTAACCATGACATTCGGTGCTGCGGCAGCAACAACTACACCAGTTGGCACTTATACTGGCCAGGTAACTGTGTCAAATGCAACTGGGGGTACATTTAAACCTGCCAACTATAATATCACTTATGTAACAGGCGCAATCGTTGTCAATAAGAAAACGCTGACCATAACTGCCAACAATAAATCGAAGACTCAGGGTACAGCGAATCCATCGTTAACCGTGAGCTACAGCGGATTTGTTAACGGTGAAAGCAGCTCTGTATTCACCTCTCAACCTGCTGCGAACACCACTGCGACGATAAGCTCGCCTGCGGGCAATTATCCGATCACAGCAAGTGGTGCTGCTGCTAACAATTACAGCTTCACTTATGTACAGGGCACGTTAACGGTAACTAACCCATCGCATGCAAGTATTGTGTCGATTAACAACCCTGAACATGTGGATTATGTACCTGTAGAAGAGCCGGTTGTAAGACAAGCAGTATCGCCAAATGGTGATGGTATAAATGATGTACTGCATATTGATAACATTGAAAGTTATCCGGATAACAAAGTAATGCTGATGAACAGAAATGGTACAACCATTTATGAAATGACCGGATACGACAATGTGTATAAAGTGTTTGACGGTCATTCAAACATCACTAAACAGATGCAGCAACCTGGTACTTACTTCTATATGATCGAATACAAAGTGAAGAGTGGAGAAGTGAAACGTAAGACAGGCTACTTCGTCATCAAGTATTAATGAATTTAAAAAAATTGTAATATGAAAGCAATCAGAAAGTGGGGTATTTGCCTTTTGTTCCTGGGATTTGCGCTGGGCCTCAGGGCCCAGCAGCAACAGGAATTTGGATACACCCAGTACATGGACAACCTGACCCCTTTCAACCAGGCCTATTCAATGCTTGACAAAGCCGGGTCCGTTAGCACATTGGTTCGGAAACAATTTGTTGGCATCCAGGGTGCGCCGAGTACGTTCATATTCAGCGGCAATTTACCTATTGAGTCGATTAATGGCGCATCTGGCTTGCTGGTCATGAACGATCAGTTTGCAATTGAATCTAATACCCAATTCAGCGCATACTTTGCCAAATCCATCCAAATGAGTGATGCTGACTTCCTGGCTGTGTCCATTAGCGGAGGCATAAAAAGCTATAGAGCCAATTTCTCAACCCTTGATCCGACTGACCCGCAATTCAGAAATGATGTACGCGAAACCCGCCCAAATCTTGGGTTCGGCGTAATGTATTATAGTGACAATTACTATGTTGGTCTGTCTATGCCTGAATTAACCATCACAGGATTAGGAGCGGCCAACGTACAAAACAACACTAATTTCCGGAACCACTATTATTTTTCGGGCGGGTTCATTATGCCACTGGCTGAAGATATCAAACTAAAGCCTGCTGCACTGGTAGCTTATGCTCAAGGGGTACCCGTTACCGCAAACATATCGGGTACCATCTTCCTGAAGGATGTTCTCGGCATAGGGCTGAATTACCGTTCAGACAATGAAGCAGCCGGGATCATATGCATCAACATGAACTCATTTAAATTAGGCTATAGCTA
>JAFAKI010000150.1 GCA_019235595.1 Mucilaginibacter sp.
GGAGGCGAAATTGATGGGCAGAACTAACGACAAAAGCCTGAAAGAAGCCATTGAGCAAATGCTGCAGGTATACAAGATCAAGCGAAAGTATGACGAAACCGGCATCAAAGCCTCGTGGCCGCAGTTGGTGGGTAAATCAGTAGCTAACCGGACCAAAGAGATCTATATCCACGATAAGAAGTTATTTCTGCGCATAGAATCATCGGTCATTAAAAATGAACTGATATTAATGCGTTCGCAAATAATAGAGAAGATCAACAACGAGACAAAAAGTGTACTGGTAGAAGACATTATCTTCCTCTAGACCATCTTGATCTGGCAATCGCTTTTTTCCTGAAATCGTCACTGATGATAGAATACCCCAATATCATCACTCCTGGGGTGATAAATACCAGCTGTACTTCGGGCGGGTGGTGCAGGAAAAACAGCGAATTAACAACAATAATCGCTGTTATCACCAATGAGTACACTAAACACTTAATTAGCAGTTTCATGGTTTATGTTTTTGTTGCTGTTATATGCCAATAATCGTGCCATTTAATTTTCAACGATCATAACTTCAACATTTACAACCAAGTAAAACTATTACTTTAAGTGCAAAAAACAAATAAAAAAGGGAAATATATCCCGGATATGGTTATGAATACACACATCCGGCGCATCTACTCACCCCGACATCGCTGCGCTGGTCGACCCTCTCTATGGCAAGCCATAAAGAGGGTAAAAAACAAAACCCTCTTTGCGCTAAGCGCAGAGAGGGTGGTCGAGCGTAGCAAAGACCGGGTGAGTCAACTATGCAACTACCCCGTTGCCATAGCAATCAAATAATTTAGAATTTCTCGAAAGCCGAAAAATAGAAGTCGCCTTCGATCTTTGCGTTCTCGTTTGAGTCTGAACCGTGAACAGCGTTTGCATCAATAGATTTTGCAAACAGGTTACGGATAGTACCAGGTTCAGCTTTAGCAGGGTCGGTAGCACCGATCAGCTTGCGGAAATCTTCAACCGCATTTTCTTTTTCAAGAATAGCAGCTACAATCGGTCCTGAAGACATGAAGCTTACCAGGTCGCTGTAGAAAGGACGTGCTTTGTGCACTGCGTAAAATTCGCCGGCTTTCTCTGGAGTAAGCCAAAGATATTTCATGGCGGTGATCTTAAAACCACCTTTTATAATATGATCTAAAATAGCACCGATATGGCCATTAGCCACCGCGTCGGGCTTAATCATAGTGAATGTTTTATTAGTTTCCATCGTGTTTGTTAAATTGCCGCAAAAGTAGCGTTTTAAACTTTATAAAATAAACCCTTTTTGCTTTATTCTAACGAGTTATATCATTACCCCGAAATCCATGAAAAAATCAACAAAGACCATTTTAAGAGTTGTAGTAGAAACTGGGTTTATCATGTTCTTATTTTATGCCAACTTGTTGATGGGTGAATATGATAAAACAGGGAACGGTGAAAGAAGGAGCTTGCTATGGGTTTTGGGCGATATTTTCACCATAAAAAACTTCATCATTGCCGTTATATCGGCCACAATCGGATATTTTGTATTTGAGTTTTTGAGAAAGAAATTATGATTTGATAAAAATCAGAGGAAACCTAATCCTTAGTTCGCATCTTCTATTTGCCCTTTAAGAGAGAATTTAAATGCCACTGGACAGCTATGCTATCTATAGCATGACTATCAAGCACTTTTTCTTTGGCATCATAATTAAGCGATTCAGTATTTTGCCTTAAAACAAACAAGCCATTTTCCCGAGTGACTGTATCACCTACAAATTTGAAACCCAATATCAATTCTTGAAAAACACTGTCGTTTATTCTACGGCTAAAGGCGTCTTCTTCCTCTCTAATTTTAAAAGAATTTCGATCGACTCTCACATATTTAAATATGTGAGAAATTTTCCCATAGTCCGGGTATTCATCAGCGACCCACCACCTATTACCGAATTTACTGTAGGTGTCATGGGATCTCATATTTTCTTCTATGATTGGCACTCTTAACCTTTTTCTTAATGGATTAGCCTTTACGCCATATGACGAATTTAAAACCAATTGCCTATTTATCAATATATAAGAAAGGTACAAAATTATAATACCACCCAAAATGATAATTAAAGGTCGATAGGGTTTAAATCTTTGCTGATTTTTCATGTGTGAATAAGGCCTTTATAAACATCCGAAAAATATTTCAAACGAAAAACATATACCAGGATTTATATTTTTAAAATCCATATTATCGCTTTATAATAAGATACTTCGTATTTGATTTATTTCTTTAGCTTTGCAGCTATTTTTGAAATTGATGCTGGATTTAGCTGCACTTAGAAACTTATTAAGCCAACCGCGCAAAATTGTGATCACCACCCATCATAAGCCTGATGGTGATGCAATGGGCTCGTCATTGGGCTTATATAATTATCTGATACAGCAGGGGCACCATGCAAAAGTGATCACCCCGACGGATTATCCTGATTTCCTGGCCTGGATGCCGGGTAACGAACACGTGATCATCTTTACCGATCACGTGGATCAGTCGACAGCACTGGTTGCCGACGCTGAGATCATATTCTGCCTCGATTTTAATGCGTTGAGCCGTATTAATGAATTAGGTGAATTGGTTCGCGCGAGCGGCGCCGTCAAAGTGATGATCGATCACCATCTGGAGCCGGAGGATTTTGATGATTACCGTCATTGGGATATCAACGCCTGCGCCAGTGCACAGTTGGTGTATGATTTTATTGTAAATCAATTGCATCATAAGGAACTGGTCAACAAAAACGTGGCAACCTGTCTATATACGGGCATCATGACTGATTCGGCATCGTTCCGCTTGCCAAATACAACACCGGCCGTACATCGCATAGCTGCCGACCTGATGGAAGCAGGGGCGGTAAACTGGCATATTCACGAATTGGTGTATAGCAATTCGTCTGAAAGCCGGTTAAATTTCCTGGGGCATTGCCTGAAAGATAAATTAGAAGTACTGTACGAATACAATACGGCCATAATCTCCGTTAATAAGCAGGAATTGGAGCAATACGATGTAATAACCGGTGATACTGAAGGGATTGTGAATTATGCTTTGTCCATTTCGGGTATCCGGCTGGCTGCTTTTATAGTAGAACGCAAGGATAAAGTAAAACTTTCATTAAGGTCGAGGGGTGAGTTTCCTGCGAACGAGATTTGTAAAAAATATTTTAATGGCGGAGGCCACCGTAATGCTGCGGGTGGTACTTCAACCGACAGCCTTGATGAGGTGATCAATCAGTTCAAACAAATTTTACCAGAATATAAAAAACTATTAATACAATAAATGATGAAAAAAAACTTAATGTTTTTAGCTCTTGCAGCAATTGGATTAGCAAGCTGTAATGGCGGATTTAAAAAAGGCAATGGCGGTATGTTATATGATATACACGTTGACAAAGGCGCCGCAAGAATAAAAGAAGGCGACTTTATCAGCCTTCAGCTTATCGCTAAAACCGATGGCGACTCTGTTTTGATGAGCACTTATGAGCAGGGTCACCCTATCCTTACCCTTTTGCAAAAACCACAAACCACCGGGGACATTTTTGCCGGTGTTAAACTTTTAGGCGAAGGTGATAGCGCTACTATTAAGACCGACATCGATTCGATCATAAAAAAAGGCATGCGCAGGCCTCCTTTAAAAGGCAAGTACATCGTTTATGAAGTGAAGATCGACAAAGTAATACCGAAAGGAAAAATGGCCGATACTGCATTCAACAGCGCTATCACTGCTTACCTGAAAGGCCAGGCTGATGTTTTGAAAAAAGCTGAACCCGCAAAAATCAAAAAATATATTGATGCTAATAAGCTGACCATGACAACTACTGCATCTGGTTTGAACTACATTATTACAAAACAAGGCGCAGGCGATAAGCCAGCTGCAGGAGATACTGTATATGTAAACTATGTGGGCAAATTTGTTACCGGAAAACTGTTTGAAACCAACGTTAAGGAAGTAGCTCAGAAAGAAAAAACATTCAACCCGATGGCGCGATATGAACCGATCCCGGTTGTAGTTGGTATCAAAGCGGTGATCCCTGGTTGGGATGAAGCCTTAATGCTTTTGAACAAAGGTGCTAAAGCAACACTCGTAGTTCCTTCTAATTTGGCTTACGGCGAACAAGGCAACCAGATCATCCAGCCATTTACACCGCTGGTATTTGATGTGGAATTGGTGAAAATTGTTCACCCTGATCCAAATGCTAAAAAACCTGTGCTACCTGCACCGTTAACCCTGCAGCAATTACAGCAACAGGCAAAACAGCAACAAGCACCGGCTAAAAAATAAGAACTAAAATATAGCCCTCTGCGTAAACAGAGGGCTTTTGTTTAATATGATGATGAGAAAATTTGCTTTAATAACTTTATTATCCTTAACTGCAGGCATTTGTGCTAACGCCCAGGATAATTCAGTGAAAACCCCTAAAGGGGCGCTTGTAAAAGTAGTGACAAGTAATCCGGGCGATAAGATCAAACTGAGTGATGTGATCACATTTGATGTGGTACAAAAAACTGAAAAAGATTCAGTTCTATTCAGCAGCTATGCACTTGGGCACCCGTTAAAGATACAGGTACAGGCTTGCCAAAACGTTGGTGACCTGATGGATGCATTGCCACTACTGGCTGCAAAAGACAGCGCTTATATAAAAGTACCAACTGATTCTGTTTTTAAAGATCACGAGGATCAACGCCCGCCTTTTCTGAAAAAGGGCAGCTGGCTGGTATTTAATGTAAAGATTGATAAGATTCAGTCTCTGCAGGAAGCTATTGACGAGAAAAATGCCGCCGCCGAAAAGGTGAAAGCATCAGAAGCCGCCGACCGTGATAAATACATAGCTAACCATAAACTGATTGTTAAAACAACACTATCAGG
>JAFAKI010000170.1 GCA_019235595.1 Mucilaginibacter sp.
ATCGGCATATTGTCTTAAAAATCTTGGCTTAAAACCTTTATTCAAACCCAGCATATCGTGTATCACCAAAACCTGCCCATCACAATATTTTCCGGCACCGATACCTATTATTGGAATGCTCACACTTTCTGTCACTTCTTTAGCTAATTGAGCAGGTATTTTTTCTAACACGATGCCAAAACACCCCAGTTCTTGCAACGTTATAGCGTCTTCACGTAATTTCTGTGCCTCCTGCTCTTCCTTTGCCCTTACAGTATAGGTGCCGAATTTATAGATAGATTGCGGCGTTAAGCCCAAATGCCCCATTACCGGGATACCTGCCGTTAGGATACGTGTTACCGATTCTGCAATTTCTACCCCGCCTTCAATCTTTACCCCATGCGCACCGGCTTCCTTCATAATTCGGATAGCTGAGTTAAGCGCCTCTTTCGAGTTGCCCTGGTAAGAACCAAAAGGAAGATCAACAATCACCAACGCTCTTTTTGCAGCACGGACAACCGACGACGCATGATAGATCATCTGATCAAGTGTAATAGGCAAAGTAGTTTCGTGACCCGCCATTACATTCGAAGCCGAATCGCCAACTAGGATAATGTCTGTTCCGGCAGCGTCGACAATGGTTGCCATGGAATAATCATAAGCGGTAAGCATGGATATACGCTCGCCGCGCTGCTTCATTTCCTGTAAGGTATTGGTAGTAACCCGTTTGATCTCTTTGTTTACAGACATGGTTGGTTATATTAGAATGGGTAAAGGTAGGAACTCTTTTGTTATTTCGGATTTCGGATTTTCGATTTCGGATTTGTTCAATTTTATAGATTTTCATACAATCTTTAAATTCCGAAATCCGACTTCCGAAATCCGAAATTAATTCCTACTTTTGCCGCCGTGAATCCGGTAGTTGCCCATTGCACTTCTTACAACTGCTTTCACGGAGCTGAACCCCAGTCTGACCGGCACTTTAACTATTCATTTTTTTATTGTTATGATCACCAACTTCACCAAGTTACCCGCAGTATTATTACTGGCTGACGGAACTGTATTTTATGGCAAAGCAGCCGGAAAGATAGGCACCACCACCGGCGAAATATGTTTTAATACCGGGATGACCGGCTACCAGGAGATATTTACCGACCCTTCTTATTTCGGTCAGATCATGGTAACCACCAACGCGCATATTGGCAATTACGGCATTGCTAAAAACGAAGTTGAATCAGAACGTATACAGATAGCCGGACTGGTTTGCAAAAACTACAATATCTATTATACCCGCAAACAGGCAAATGAATCCATCCAGGACTATTTCCAGGAACAAAATGTTGTATCCATTTCTGATATTGATACCCGCCAATTGGTGCGTCACATCCGCGATAAAGGCGCGATGAATGCCATTATCTCATCTGAAATTCTGGATATTGAAGAATTAAAAGCAAAACTGGCCGAAGTACCCTCAATGGACGGGCTAGAGCTTTCATCACAGGTTTCAACCACTGAACCCTACACTTTTGGCGAAGAAAATGCCAAATACCGCGTAGCAGTACTTGACCTGGGTGTTAAAAAGAACATTCTGCGCAATTTTGATGACCGCGATGTGTACGCCAAAGTCTATCCTGCAAAAACCACTTTCGAAGAAATGGAAAAGGATTTTTCGCCAAGCGGATACTTCATTTCAAACGGCCCAGGCGACCCATCGGCTATGCCTTACGCTGTTGAAACCGTAAAAGATATATTGAAATCAGAAAAACCGATGTTCGGTATATGCCTTGGTCACCAGTTGCTGGCATTGGCCAATGATATCCCGACTCAGAAGATGTTCAACGGTCACCGCGGTTTGAACCACCCGGTAAAAAATATTATCATCGACCATTGCGAAGTAACCTCGCAAAATCATGGTTTCGGTGTTGTACCAGAAGCGGTGCTTGCATCTGATAAAGTAGAAATCACCCACGTGAATTTGAACGACCAATCGATTGAAGGTATCCGTGTGAAAGGTAAAAAAGCATTCTCGGTGCAATATCACCCTGAATCATCACCAGGCCCGCACGATTCAAGATATTTGTTTGATGATTTCATCAAACTGATGGATCGATAAAACAATCGAAAGGCGGGCAGATATTCTTCCCGCCTTTTTTATTTTATAGATTTGACCGCTCCCAATTAATTTGATCTTTTATGAAAATAGCTTTAGCCTCCCCTCCTTTTCCAAAATCAATAGAAGACGGCCTACATTGGGTGGAAAAAATGATAAAAGAGGCCGCGGAGAAAAAGGCAGAGATCGTTTGCTTTCCCGAATCTTATATTCCTGGTTTGCGCGGTGTTGGGTTTGAGGTAGAAGCGCATTCACCTGCCAAATTGGAGGCGGCCCTGAAAAGCATTTGCGGTATGGCTAAAGAAAATGCCATTGCAGTCATCATCCCGATGGATTGGGACCACCCGGATGGTGTATTAAATGTGGCTTGGGTGATATCCTCAACAGGAGAAATATTAGGCCGACAAACTAAAAACCAGTTATCACCTCCAACAGAAGATGAGCTGTTTGTTTACGGTAACGAGAAAAAAATATTTGAGATCAATGGCGTTAAATTCGGGATCACTATTTGCCACGAGGGCTTCCGCTATCCAGAATCCGTAAGATGGTCAGCCAGAAGGGATG
>JAFAKI010000407.1 GCA_019235595.1 Mucilaginibacter sp.
TAGCGAGTTAGTGAATTAGTGATTGTTGAAACCTTCACTATTCGCCTTTTAGCTTTAACCTTTCTGTTTTCAGCTCATTTCGTCCGTTACGCAACCTTCAGCCGCTGTGCTCACGGTTTTTGCGTATTTGTAAAGCAGTCCTTTTGTGGCTTTCAGAGCCGGTTGTTTCCATTCACTTCTGCGGTGTGCCAGTTCGGCATCCGATATTTTGAGGTTCATGGTACGGTTGATGGCATCTATTTCTATAATGTCATCATTCTTAACCAGGGCTAAATTGCCGCCGTTATGGGCCTCAGGAGTGATGTGGCCAACCACGAATCCGTGCGTGCCTCCGCTAAAGCGTCCGTCGGTAATCAGCGCAACAGAGCTTCCCAAGCCTGCGCCAAATATGGCAGAGGTAGGCTTCAGCATTTCCGGCATGCCCGGTGCGCCCTTGGGACCAACGTAGCGGATCACCACCACATCACCCGGGCGGACTCGGCCGCTCAGAATACCATCAATCAGTTCAAACTCACCATTAAATACGCGGGCAGGGCCGGTGAAACGCTCACCCTCTTTGCCGGTAATTTTTGCTACCGAACCGCCTTCGGCCAGGTTACCATACAATATCTGCAGGTGACCGGTTGCCTTGATCGGCTGATCAACCGGGAAGATGATCTTTTGCGTATCAAAATCAAGTTCAGGAACTTCTGAAAGGTTCTCGGCCAGCGTTTTGCCGGTAACTGTCAGACAGTCGCCGTGCAGCCAGCCCAGCTGTAACAAATATTTCATTACGGCAGGTACGCCGCCAACTTTGTGCAGGTCTTCCATCATGTATTTGCCGCTTGGCTTCATATCAGCTAACAATGGAATGCGATTGCTGATCTCCTGGAAATCATCCTGGCTAAGCGGCACATCAACACTTTTTGCAATCGCGATGAGGTGCAGCACGGCATTGGTTGAGCCGCCCATCACCATAATAGTGGTGATGGCATTCTCGAAAGCCTTACGGGTCATGATATCTTTTGGTTTGATATCTCGCTCCAGCAACAGCTTTATTGCTTTACCTGCTTCGCGGCATTCTTTCTGTTTATCTTCGCTCAAAGCTGGGTTTGATGATGAATAAGGCAGGCTCATGCCCAAAGCTTCGATTGCCGCGGCCATAGTATTGGCCGTGTAGATGCCTCCGCAGGCCCCTGCACTTGGGCAAGCATTTTTAACCACACCCATAAAGTCCTCTGGACTGATAGTGCCGGCAATTTTTTTGCCTAAAGCTTCAAAAGCCGAAACAATATTCAGGTCTTCACCTTTCCAGTGACCGGGTTTAATGGTACCACCATAAACCATGATCGCAGGACGGTTTAAACGGCCCATCGCCATTACCGAACCCGGCATGTTTTTATCACAACCCGGCAGCGCAATTACAGCATCATAATACTGTGCACCGCAAACTGCTTCGATGGAGTCAGCAATGATATCGCGACTAACCAATGAGTAGCGCATACCCTCAGTACCATTACTCATACCGTCGCTTACGCCAATAGTATTGAAAATAAGGCCCACCAGGCTTTCGTCCCATACGCCTTCTTTCACCAGTTTGGCAAGGTCGTTCAGGTGCATATTGCAGGTGTTGCCGTCATAGCCCATGCTGGCAATGCCAACCTGCGCTTTTTTCATGTCTTCCTCGGTGAGGCCGACACCATAAAGCATGGCCTGTGCGGCCGGCTGGGTTGGGTCTTGCGTTAGCGTGCGGCTATATTTATTCAGCACGATTTGTTCGTCGGTAGCAGTAGTACTCATTTGTTATTATTAGTTTATTTGGTTGAGTTGATTAGGTTAAGTGGTTGATTAAGTTAAGTGGTTAATTGGGTTGACAAAGCTTCATATTTGACGTAATTCAACTTAATCAACTTAGTCTAACTCAATCCAACTTAATCAACTCAATCCAACTCATTCAACTCACAAAAGCAAGTTACCCAGATGCCCTGCAAACCGCAATAGTCAAAAAATAAATTTTTATTTAGTATTTTATTCTGTTTAAAATATAAATAATCATAAATATTCTGTAAATATAACTTATTTTAGAATAAAATTATTATCAAAGTAGACCAAAGTTAAAAACGGTATTCGGTTCAGTTGTTATGTATGCAT
>JAFAKI010000196.1 GCA_019235595.1 Mucilaginibacter sp.
ATGAGTGTTCTGCATTATGTCGATAAAACGGGTATGACGGTAGAAGAGGTTGACAAGCTTACAGGCCCGGTTATTGGTCACCCCAAATCGGCAACGTTCCGCACGACCGATGTGGTTGGTTTAGATACGTTGGTGCACGTCGCAAACGGGCTAACCAAAAATGCACCTGACGATGAAGCAAAAGAATTGTTCAGCGTACCGGATTTTGTAAACGGTATGGTCAAAAACAATTGGCTTGGAAGCAAAACAGGGCAGGGCTTTTACAAAAAGGAAAAGATTAACGGTGCAGATCAGTTTTATGCGCTCGACCTTAAAACATTGGAATACAAACCCTCGCAAAAAGTAAAGTTTGCTTCGTTAGAAACCACCAAAGCAATTGACAACCTGAAAGACAGGCTCAAAATTTTGATTGCAGCAAAGGATAAAGCAGGGGATTTTTACCGGGCTACTTTTTATCAGCTCTTTGCCTATTCAAGCAACCGTATCCCCGAGATTGCAGACGAACTTTATAAAATCGATGCCGCCATGAATGCCGGCTTTGGCTGGGAATTGGGGCCTTTTGAAACATGGGACGCGCTGGGTGTAGAGAACGTCGTGAAAGAAATGGAAGCGAGCAACAATAAGCCTGCCCAATGGGTTTATGATATGCTTGCATCGGGTGCTAAGAGCTTTTACAAAACGGAGAATGGTGCGCGATGGTATTTTGATATCCAGACAAAAAACTACAGGGTAATTCCGGGTTCGGAAGACTTCATCTTGCTGGATAACATCCGCGAAGCAAACACTATTTGGAAAAATAGCGGCACAACCATTACAGATATCGGCGATGGCATCCTAAACCTGGAGTTTCATACAAAAATGAATACGATAGGTAGCGAGGTGATCGAAGGTATTAATAAAGCCATAACCCTTGCAGAAGCCGGTTACAAAGGCCTGGTTATCTCAAACGAGGGTGCCAATTTTAGCGCAGGCGCCAACGTAGGGTTGATTTTTATGATGGCTGTTGAGCAGGAATTTGATGAGCTGAATATGGTGGTGAAAACGTTTCAGAACACCATGATGCGCGTGCGATATTCTTCTATCCCTGTAGTGGTTGCCCCGCATCAGATGGCTTTGGGTGGGGGGTGCGAAATATGCTTACATGCCGATAAAGTAGTTGCCCATGCCGAATTGTACATGGGCCTGGCTGAGTTTGGTGTAGGACTGATCCCGGGCGGTGGCGGCTCAAAAGAATTTGCACTGCGCCTCTCTGACGAATTGCAGGATGGCGATATCGAATTAAATAATTTCAGGGAAAGATTTTTAACCATCGGTCAGGCAAAAGTTTCTACATCGGCATATGAGGCTTTTGATTTGGGGTATCTTAAAAAAGGCAGGGATGTGGTGGTGGTGTCACGGAATAGATTATTAGCGGAAGCCAAACAGCATTGCCTGATGATGGCAGAAGAAGGATATGTGCAACCCATTCCGCGTACGGACATCCGGGTGTTGGGGAAACAAGCGCTTGGCTTGGGATATGTTGGCGCCAATACCATGTACAGCGGCAATTATATCAGCGAGCACGATGTGAAGATATCCCAGAAACTGGCCTATATACTTGCCGGTGGTGATCTTTCACAACCATCGCTGGTAAGCGAAGATTATTTGTTAGGCCTGGAGCGGGAGGCATTTCTATCGCTCTGTACAGAAAAGAAAACTTTAGAACGCATACAATCCATTTTGACAGGTGGAAAGGTGCTGAGGAACTAGTTTTTTAGAACCAAGAACCAAGAAACAAGAAACAAGAGCCAAGAGTCAAGAAGCAGGAGTCAAGAACCAAGAATTAAGAGACAAGAACCAAGAAGAATCAATTTTAAAAACCACAATCAAGGAATCATAGGCAATATTAATCTGTCTTGGCTCTTGACTCTTGGCTCTTGAATCTCGAAGCTATTATTAACTTAAAAATTCGTAATAAAATGAACGCATATATCGTAGCGGCCCGCCGCAGTGCTGTTGGAAAAGCTAATAAGGGAGGCTTCAGGTTTACCCGGCCAGATTCGCTTGCTGCTGACGTTATTAAACAGCTTTTGGCATCGGTGCCAAATGTTGATAAGGAGCAAATAGACGACGTAATAGTAGGTAACGCAACCCCGGAAGCAGAACAAGGTTTAAATGTAGCCAGGCTCATTTCGCTCATCGCGCTGGATACTGACAAAGTACCAGGCATGACCGTTAACCGTTATTGTGCATCCGGCTTGGAGACCATCGCCATAGCGTCCGCAAAAATACACAGCGGGATAGCCGATTGCATTATTGCAGGTGGCGTTGAAAGCATGAGCCTGATACCCATGGGCGGCTGGCGTATCATCCCTAATGCTGATGTCGCTATTGCTCATCCTGATTATTATTGGGGCATGGGTTTAACAGCCGAGGCGGTTGCAAAAGAATACAATATCAGCCGCGATGAGCAGGACCAGTTTGCTTATAATTCCCATCAAAAAGCAATTAAGGCTATCAACGAGGGTAAATTTAAAGACGAAGTTGCTCCCGTAAATGTTGTTGAAACTTATGTAGACGAAAATAGTAAAAGGAAGAGAAAGGAATTTGTGGTTGATACAGATGAAGGCCCGCGTGCAGATACGTCATTAGATGCATTGTCAAAACTTAAGCCTGTATTTGATGCTAAAGGGGCAGTCACCGCCGGCAATTCATCACAAACAAGTGATGGAGCAGCTTTTGTGATGGTGGTGAGCGAGCGTTTCCTCAAAGCAAATAACCTGGAGCCTATAGCCCGATTGGTGAATCATGCGGTTGTGGGCGTGCCTCCGAGGATTATGGGAATTGGTCCGCTGTTGGCAATTCCTAAAGTGTTGAAAATGGCAGGGATGAAACAACAGGATATCGATTTGATTGAGCTAAACGAGGCTTTTGCTTCGCAGTCGGTCGCAATTATAAAAGGACTGGATCTTAATACCGAAATTGTTAATGTAAACGGCGGGGCCATAGCACTCGGTCACCCGCTGGGCTGTACAGGAACCAAACTTTCAGTTCAGCTTTTTAATGAACTAAAAAGAAGGGATAAAAAATATGGCATGGTTACCATGTGTGTTGGTACAGGCCAGGGTGCTGCCGGAATATTTGAATTATTACAGTAGCGAACCAGGAAACGTTATTGGAAGCCATCTAAAAATAAAAATATGTCATTTTGATGAGCAGAAAGGGACTACAGCTGAGGATGCGAAGAGAAATCTTATACGTCTTGCAAAGTCTGCGAGCCGCTCGTATAAGATTTCTCCTCACCCCACTGCTTAATTCCGGCGCTGGTTCGTTCGAAATGACATGAATGATATTAAACCCTTGCAGACATGGAAAAAGCTACCAGATTATTCGATTGCATATCAGTTCAGGCGGCACAACGCCGGGACGATCTGTTAAATGCCAAGGTTAATGGCGACTGGAGATCGTACAGCACGGCAGAAGTACATAATTTAGTCAATCAGCTATCAATCGCTTTATTGGACATGGGCCTGTCTGCCGGTGATGGTACTACCGAAAGCCGGGATAAAATAGGGCTGATCAGTATCGGCCGCCCGGAATGGTTAATTGTCGATTTGGCTGTGCAGCAAATAGGGGCGGTGCTGGTGCCATTATATCCTAATACTAATCCACGGGAGCTTGAGCAAATATTAAACGAGGCTGAAGTAAAGTATGTGTTTGTCAGCAATAAGGAAATGTTTGATAAAGTGCATGAGGTTCACGCAAATGTTTCATCATTAAGGGCAATTTATTCTTTTGACCAGATGGAGGGCTGTACCACCTGGACTACATTACTCAAACCATTACCTGACAATTATCAACAAAGGATTACGGAAATAAGCAGCACCATTACAGAAAATGATGTTACGACCATCATTTACACATCGGGAACAACCGGCAGGCCCAAAGGTGTAATGCTGACCCACAAAAATATTCTGAGTAATGTGAAAGCCTCTGCCAAGGTACTTACTCAAATTCCATTAAAAGAGAACAAGGCTTTGAGCTTTTTGCCCTTGAATCACATCTTCGAGAAGATGGTGACCTATGTATACCTCTTCTGTGGGTTTTCAATTTACTATGCGGAAAGTATGGATACTATTGGCGCCAATGTGCGCGAGGTTAAGCCATCTATTTTTACCGCGGTACCCCGCTTGCTTGAAAAAGTATTTGAAAGAATTATGGCCGCCGGCCAGAAGCTGACCGGCTTTAAAAAGAAGCTCTTTTTGTGGTCCGTTAAGTTGGCCGGGCAGTATGAAATCAGTGGTACGAGCTCCTGGTACAAGTTGAAATTAGCGATAGCAGATAAATTGATATACGCTAAATGGCGTGATGCTTTAGGCGGGAATTTAAGCGCGGTGGTTACCGGAAGCGCCGCCTGTCCGGTTAAATTGGAAAAGATTTTTACCGCGGCCGGGATCACCATCCTGGAAGGTTATGGACTTACGGAAACTTCGCCGGTAATTTCTGTAAATCATTATGAAAATAGTCATAGGAAACTAGGGACGGTAGGGCCTATCCTCGAAGGTGTGCAGGTGATGATCGCAGATGATGGCGAAATACTCTGCAAGGGGCCGGGAATTATGGCAGGCTATTATAAAAATCCTGAAATGACGGCCGAGGTAATGCAGGGCGGATGGTTTCACACCGGGGATATCGGAGAATTGGACAAGGATTCGTTTTTGAAAATAACCGACCGCAAAAAAGAGATATTCAAAACATCAGGCGGCAAATATGTAGCGCCTTCGCCCATCGAAAACAAGATGAAGGAAAACCATTTTATTGAACAAATGATGGTTGTAGGCCCCGGAAAAAAATTCGTGTCGGCACTGATAGTACCCTCATACACCAATTTAAAACCCTGGTGTGAACAAAACGAGATCCCTTTTGAATCCAATGAGCAAATTATTAAAGATAATAGGGTAACGGCCTTGTTCTATTCCATCATCAACACATTCAACCAGGAATTTAACCATGTGGAGCAAGTGAAAAAGATAACGTTACTGCCCCACGAATGGTCAACCGATAGCGGAGAACTTACGCCAACCGGAAAGATGAAACGTAAAGTGATCCAGGAAAAATACAATTCTGAAATTGAACAGATGTATGTGGACGAGCTGAGTGAAAGTTCAAATTTGGTAAATTGATGGACTATCGTAGTTCCGTATCAACCCCGAATGCGCTACGCTGTTCGACCCTCTCTATGGCAAGCCATAAAGAGGGTGAAAAAACTAAAAGCCCTCTTTGCGCGAAGCGGAGAGAGGGCGGTCGAGCGAAGCAATGACCGGGTGAGTCAAATAGGCGACTTGCTCACCTACTCATAAAAAAACGGGGCCGACCCAATCTGAGGATGCCCCGTTAATATGGTTTGGATATTGTGCCTTTATACTCAAGTACCCGTTACAATAACTTGTTATTAGTTTGGGCTCCCGACCGGCCGGGGCACCGACCGGGAACTGGCAAACAGGCACGAGTTTCAGAATGATTGTATTTATCAACAGGAAATGCTAATTGGGGTTTGCGTGAAAAATACGTGTTCTGCATGCGCTAAATACCTGTTTTTTTAGCGTAATAATTAGCTGCAATTGCTTCAATTGGTACTTTAGAGCGCAATTGAGGCGTTTTCTCATAACTTGTTGATAAAACCATTTCAAAACCAATCAGTTGCTTTTCAATAACTATACCCCGAACATTCAATTTAAGCTGTAGCTTTATATAAAGATTGGATTTTCTGTATAGTATAATCATACCAAATGTCTGATCCCCCCAACAATAATAGCCCCAGAATAAATGGCAGCCATCAAAATTGGATACTGCGTGAAAGTGAAGAACGTCTGCGCTTGTCTACGGCTGCAGGAGGGTTAATCAGTTGGGAAAGAGATATTAACACAGGGGAAGTCAATTTTTCGGGAGGAGCACGTGATGTGCTCGGCTTTGAAGTATCGCAGGATACGTTCGAACACTTTATGCATGTACATCCTGATGACGTTGTGCGTGTTGAAGAAGCGATCCAGCATGCGATTAATGCCAAAGAACCTTTGATGATAGAACACCGGCTGGCAGGTACCAGGGAAGGACAGCCGATTTGGGTAAGGGTTGCCGCACGGTTTGTTGATGATCACCGGCTAATTGGCATTACCCAAAATATTGATGCCCAAAAAAAGGCCGAAGCGATATTGCGCGAATCGGAAACCAGGCTGACGATTGAACTTGCGGATATGCAAGAGTTGCAGCGCATAAGTCGCAGCCTGATAGAAGAAGAAGGTACAGACGCATTGTATGCACAGATACTCGATGCAGCCACTGTGGTGATGCATTCTGACACGGCAAGCATTCAAAAACTTGTACCTGAACGAAACGAACTTTTTCTTTTGGCCCACAAAGGCTTTGCTGCCGGATCAGCAAAACAATGGGAGTGGGTGAGCGTGGAAGAGAAGACTTCCTGCGGGCTCGCTTTGCTGCTTGGCGAACGGGTGATCATTCCTGATATTGAAAGTTGGGATGATATCGCAATAGCGGATTTAGAGGCTTACAGGCTGTCTGGTATCCGCACTACGCAATCTACCAGGCTTATTTCGCGAAGTGGAAGCATTGTTGGGATGATCTCCACACATTGGCGCAGGCCTTATCATCCTTCAGAAAAAGAATTGCAGCTATTCGATATATTAGCCCGGCAAACCGCTGATCTGATCGAACGGAAAAGCGCTGAAGAAGCCTTGCGTGAAAGCGAGCAAAAGCTAAGAGAATTTAATAATACGCTTGAAGTACAGGTAGAAGAACGCACTGCCGAACTCACAAGACTTACATCAAAACAAAAGGAATTAGAAGAATTGCAGCAGCAGCAAATATTTCGGACCATATTGGATACACAGGAACAGGAACGCAAGCGTATTGCCGAAAACTTGCATAATGGTCTGGGGCAATTATTGTATGGTGTTAAATTGAGCCTGGATCAATTGGATGAGAAAGATGCTGACACTGTATCGGCGCAAATCGTCCGGAATACTGACCGTTTGTTAAACGATGCCATTAATGAAGCCAGGCGAATATCGCATGAACTGATGCCTGCTATATTGGAAGATTTCGGCCTCAAAACAGCGATTGAGGACATCAGCCGCCAGTTTAAGGATAAAATTAGGTTTAAATGCAGGTTTAAAGGCCTGGCCAACAAACTGGATAAATATGTCGAAATAGCTGTTTTCCGTATCATACAAGAGTTGATGACGAATGCAGCCAAACATTCAAACGCGACGGAGGCTTCGGTAATGCTGGAAATTTATAAAACACATATCGTTATTTTGGTGCAAGATAATGGGAAAGGCTTTGATTTGCCTGGTGAAAAAGGTGACGGCATCGGATTGAAAACGATCCATAACAAAGTGAGCCTGCTGAACGGTAAAATAAACATAGTGTCGAAACCGGGTGAAGGCACAGTGATCAATATTGATATCCCGGCTAAACTGAACAACTAAAAAATTTTTACTTTGAAGATACCTGTGAGCCATAACGAACGTATTAGTAAGAAAACTGATTTGGTCATGATAAGGATCATTTTGGCTGAAGACCATAATATTGTTCGCGACGGTATAAAAAACCTGCTGGAGAAAGTGCCGAATTTTCAAATTATCGGCGATGCCATAAATGGGGCGGAAGTGCTGCAGCTTATTGCAAGCGGCCTTGAACCGGATATTATCCTGGTGGATATGAATATGCCGGTAATGGGCGGCCTGGAATTGTCTGAAAAACTCAAAGAATCTGCTATAAAAGCTAAAGTGATCATCCTTACTATGATCGACCATGAAAAATACGTCATCAAAGCATTCAAAAGCGGCGTTACAGGCTATCTGCTTAAAAATGTCAGCGCCGATGAGCTGATATTTGCAATTAGTCACATTCATGGCGACGGAAATTATATTTGCTCGGAACTGGCCCTGCGTTTTATGGACAGGCTTACGCATATGCCCGAGCTTTCATCAGCTGAAGATACCTCCGACGTTGAATTTACCAAACGCGAAATGGAGGTGCTGGTATTAACCGCCGAAGGGTACACCAACCAGGAAATAGCCGATCAACTTTTTACCAGCAAACGCACCGTTGAAGGGCATCGGCAAGCCATGATCAACAAAACCGGCACGCGCAACACCATTGCCCTGGTTAAATATGCACTTCAGCACGGAATAATCAATTGATTATTAAACAATTACACATACCCCCCCCCCCATTTTTTTTAAAATCGGGTATTTCACGCAGCCAATTTGCGCGTATTTCTACGTGATGGGGTAAAAAAGTTTCGTCTATCTTGTGCATAAATTCTAACAAAACAAACGACTGTTAATTGAGCCGCTAAAAACCAGTCCAACCTTATAATCATAGATACTCACCATCTATGAATTCAGACTTAATTAATCGTGTAAATCATGAAGAAAGTATTGATTTTGGACAATGATGAAAGCGTTCTCGATGTAATGAACGAGGCGCTGACGTATGAAGGTTTTGCAGTAAAAACCATTGAACAGACCGAGGATATATTGCCGGTGATCGAAAACTTTAACCCCGACCTGGTGATCGTCGATTATATTTTGCACGGTATCAATGGGGGTGAAGTATGTCACCAGATAAAGGTGAATAAACAAACCTCTTCTTTACCTGTAATCCTCGTGTCCGCTTATCCGAGGGTATTCAAGTCGCTGGGCGATTATGGTTGCGATGATTTTATACCAAAGCCATTTGACCTGGAAGATTTTGTGGAGCGTATCAGGAAATTAACGAATGATGGAATGAATAAAAACTTACATGCCGTTTAACGCAACCGTCAACAGAGTATTTCTTCTGGGGCAAATAAGTGACGATCCCACCTGGCAACAAAATGCTGGCAAAAGTATGCTCTATTTTACTTTGGACACAACAGAAGAAATCAAAAAAGGAGACAGCACTTTAGAGCACATCGAACAGCACCGAATCAAGATACCAGCTGATATAGCAGGCAATGCACTCATACAAAAAGGTAAATCAGTCTACATCCAGGGCAAGGTTCAAACGCGCGGTGTATTTGAAGACGGCGTAAAAATGTACCGGGCCGAAATATTGGTATCCAGTATTGAAGTGCTGAAAACCACGAGCCATAAATTAAACGGGGAGCTGAACAGAATTGAGGATGCTAAATGAACCTGTTTGAAAATAAAAAATATGTGATTTCGAACGAACGGCGTTGGAAGTGAGCATTGGCGTGAGGAGAAATCTTATATAAGCGACCCGCAGACTTTGCAGGGTGTATAAGATTTCTCTTCGCCCCACCTCCCAGGCCCTGCAGCTCATCGAAATGACATTTTCTTATTTTTAAATAGCTTCTAAACAAAGTATCATGCGCAGTTAACCTATATTTATTTGGTAAGCTCTGTTTGATATAATACTTTACCTTCCAAATTGATCGCCCTCACATTTAACCGGTTGGCATCCATAGCAAAATACATAAAGCCGTGTTCCGAAGCCTGAAAGCGACTGTAGGGGATACCTTCTGTTACCCTGGTGAGCTCAGAACCTGCCCCCGAAATAAACTGATGTGTATATCCTTCGGGTTTTAAGTGCTGTAATGAATGCTCGTGACCAGACAGGTAAATATCTACTTTGTGATCTTCAAAAGTTTTGCTCAAGGCTTTACGCATAGTTAGCGTATCATAATTTTCAATACGCGGCCCAACCGTATATGATGGATGATGACCTATGACGATCTTCCATTTTACATCTTCTCCGGTTTTTGATAAAGTATCATTAAGCCATTGCATTTGCTTTTCTGCGTAATCGGCCATGTGCTCGTGCAGAAAAGGATCGGTATCTATCATTACCAGTAAGGCTTTTTCGTTACTCTTTTTTACCTTTTCGCCCTTTTTTGCGACCTCGTCTTCATTCGCTTTTCCCGTGCCGATGCTAATCAGTTTTGAGTAATACCGGGAGGGCATATTCCAGCGGCGACTTACCTTGCTGTATTTTATTTGCGCATCCACATCAGAGTGCCAGTCATGATTCCCAAAAACCGGGTACCAGTCGCATTGCAATGAATGAGCGGTATAAATGTTTTCGAACGAATAGTGCCACAATGGATCAAACTCGCTTACTACACCTTTTGGATAAAAATTATCGCCGGTGGAGATCACAAAATCATTAGGGTGATCAGCTCCCCATTGTCCCATTTGTTTGGCAACTTCCAACTGGTCGTATTCACCGTTTCGGCCCCAATCGCCGATCGCCATAAAGTGGAGGGTGTAATCATCTTTGATTTTGGGCAACAGAGTTAGGTCTTCACTTTCCAAATTAGTAACCTGCGGACCGGCAAAAACGCCGATCGGGGCTATCAATGAAGCCCCGATCGCGGTTAATGCAGTATTTCTAACAAAATCTCTGCGTTTCATAAAAATCAATTTGGCTTGTAAACCAATAATTTAAAGCTATCCGGTACCGGTGTTCTGGTACCTGGCTGAAAATCAACCACCGGAAAATAAAGCTTATGGGTTGACATATCCATCGCCATGGTTTTAGCACGGTTTTGGGTTTTTAAGGTCTGAATAAGCGTATAGCTATCAGGTGATTCTTGTTTGAAGATGGATGCAGTACCATCACCATTAGATGCAACAACCAGTTTATTTGCCGCATCGTAGATGACCGCATCAACACCGGCTCCGATTGGCAGTGTTTGTACTACTTTACCGGTAGCAATGTCGATCACGCTCATGCCTTTATTTTCAAGGCATACAGTGAAAAGACGCTGATTATCCTTGTCGATAGCTAAACCGGTTGGTTTGCCACAAGGGCTTAACGGATAATGC
>JAFAKI010000100.1 GCA_019235595.1 Mucilaginibacter sp.
CGCTGCTGCAAACACCACCTTTCCCGGAATATACGGCAGGGCACAGCACGATCAGTGCGGCATCGGCCACGGTATTAACCCATGAGTTTGGCGATAATTATGCCTTTCAGGATACCAGTGACAGGAAATACATCGGATTGCAAAGACATTTTGATTCGTTCAACAAGGCAGCTGAAGAGGAGGCGATGAGCCGTTTTTACGGAGGTATACATTACAAAAACAGCTCGATGATGGGAGCAGAACAGGGTAAGAAAGTAGGCGAATACATCTGGCAAAAACTAAAACTGACCAAATAATACCGTAGTGGAACAATTACACTTAAATACCAAACTACATTATACGCTTCGCTTTGCTTCGGCAATGTGTTTTATTGGCCATGGGGCTTTTGGCATCATAACCAAATCAATATGGTGCAATTATTTTGGAGTGTTTGGTATCGGGCATGATATGGCTTATCACCTGATGCCGGTTGTGGGGACTGTAGATATTTTGATGGGCATATCATTGCTGCTCTATCCAACAAGGGCGGTATTGCTTTGGCTGGTTATATGGGGTACTACAACCGCTTTATGTCGGCCGTTATCAGGCGAACCTATTGCCGAATTTGTGGAAAGGGCTGGTAATTATGGGGTGCCATTAGCCATGTTGATATTATCTGGTTTTGACGGCAAACGGCTCAAAAGCTGGTTCGCGAGTATCAGCCCCGATACCCCTGTCAATGAAAGAATACTAATGATGGCAAACCGTTGCTTAAGGATAGTCGTGTTTCTGCTAATGGCGGGTCATGGATGGCTCAACCTTACTGAGAAGAGGGCTTTGCTGGATCAGTATTCATCGCTTGGTTTTTCAAACCCAATACAGGTAGCGCATGCTGTAGGTGTATTTGAGATCACGGCGGCAATATGTGTGCTCGTCCGCCCTGCTCGTCCATTAGTAATGGCATTCCTGTTATGGAAAATGGGAACCGAATTATTCTATCCGCATTGGGAAGCATTTGAGTGGATAGAAAGAGGCGGAAGTTATGGAGCAATACTTGCCTTATGGTTATTGTTGCCAAAACCTTCTGTCAAATTACAAAGAACATTAATCACAATTTAATCAATCATCAACCAACAAAATCAATCTTAATCTTTAATCAGAAAATGAAAAAACTCTACAAATTATTATTTATTGCTTTCTTTTTTTTAACCATTAGCCACTCTAATGTTTTTGCACAAGGCTGCGTGGCTATCCGCAGTACAGGAGGTTTATGCACCATGGATGAGCATCCTGACTCAGCATTAAAAAACGGATCATGGTTGTTTAATAGCAACACCCGTTACTATAAATCATTCAGGCATTTTGTAGGTAAGATGGAGCAATATTATCGTATTGATCAGTTACATAATAACGTAATTAATAAAGTGGTTACCCAGGATTTTGGTTTTACAAGGATATTTAACGACCGCTGGTCGTTGGCGCTGGATATTCCATATGCTGATAACAGCCGTTCGCAGGTATCCAAAGGAGGCACCAGATTTAGTACACATACTTTTGGTTTAGGTGATATTCGCGTAACTGGCTACTACTGGTTATTAAATCCAGCTAAATTTCACCAGGGAAATATCCAGGTAGGTTTAGGTGCCAAGTTTGCTACCGGTGCATATAATTTACAGGATTATTTTTTAAATGCCGATGGTACCAAAACTTTGGGCCCTGTGGACCAGTCTATTCAATTGGGAGACGGCGGTACAGGTGTTAGTCTCGAACTAAATGGTTATTACAACTTTACTCATAAATTTGGATTATATGCCAACTATTTTTACCTGGCTAATCCAAGAGATGTTAACGGAACACCGCGATCTGCAACACCTGCATCGGCTCAGACTATAGCAGTAACAGGAGATGTGGAAAGTGTACCTGATCAGGAATTATTCAGAGGCGGTGCAAGTTTAGCTGCAGGACATTTTGACTTTTCTGCAGGTGTCCGTTATGATGTGTTACCTGTTCGCGACTTATTTGGCAACAGTGATGGTTTCAGAAGACCAGGCCGTATTTTCTCTGGCGAGCCGGGTGTAACTTACCGCTTTAAAAGAATAGCTATTTATGGATTCTTCCCGATAGCCATTATCCGTGACCGCACACAAAGTGTACCTGATTTGCGCACACAGGCAATAACTCATACCTGGACGCAAGGAGATGCTGCATTTGCTGATTACGTGGTTAACATAGGTCTTACAGTAAAATTTTAGTTGAACAAATATTTACTGGTTGATTAGTTGAAAGCCGGGCCTGAGATACCCGGCTTTTTTTGTTGTCAAATTATCAGATTTTAAATATAAATTCTGTCTGTCGGTAAAACTTTATAGTTTTATGATATGAATACTCCCGAACAAAATTTCGCAGCACTGGGCCTTAATTTGCCGCCTGCACCTCAGCCATTAGGCGTTTACAAACCGTATTTAATTGATGGAAAATACCTGTATGTATCAGGGCATGGAACAGTGAAAGATGATAAAACCCTGATCATAGGTCGCATTGGCGAAACGATGACGGCTGAAGACGGTAAGCTGGCAGCACGGCAAGTGGGTTTGGCTATTTTATCAACCATAAAAACAAATCTTGGCAGTTTGGATAAGGTTAAGCGAGTAATTAAAGTATTAGGGATGGTGAACTGTACCCCCGATTTTGAAAGACATCCCTTTATTATAAATGGATGCAGCGAACTGTTTGCCAAAGTTTGGGGCGAGGATAACGGTATAGGCGTTCGCAGCGCGGTGGGCATGGGGTCTTTGCCGGATAATATTCCGGTAGAGATAGAAGCTTTGTTCGAATTAGTTTAGTTATAGTCCGAAAGTCGGGAAGTCCGTAAGACCGAAAGAAATGACTGATCAAAATTGGTATACAATTAGTGATATTGAGAAGTTAGATACACCTGCGCTGGTGATCTATCCCGACAGGGTGAACGAAAATATCAACGTCCTGAAAGGGATGATAGATGACGTATCCCGGTTGCGTCCACATATAAAAACTAATAAGTGTAAAGAGGCAGCGCTGCTGATGTTGGAGGCAGGCATCACCAAATACAAGTGTGCCACGATTGCCGAGGCCGAAATGCTGGGCATGTGCAAGGTACCTGATGTTTTGCTGGCTTACCAACCGGTTGGCCCAAAGCTCGAGCGGTTTGTGGAGTTGATAAAGTCTTATCCTGAGACTCAATTTTCGTGTCTTGTCGACAATAACGCAGCTGCGGAGCATATTTCAAAGCTCGCTATTGAAAACAATATCGTTATTCCGGTTTATATAGATTTGAATGTCGGTATGAACCGCACCGGAATAAAACCAGATGAAACAGCATTTGAGCTTTATGAATATTGCAGCGAGTTGCACGGAATAAATTTGATAGGCTTACATGCCTATGATGGCCATATTCATGATAAAGAACTGGAGGTGCGCAAAAAAAGAACAGATGAAGCTTTTTTTAAGGTAGAGCAATTGCAAAAAAGTATTAAAGAGAAGGGTTATCCGCTCCCGGTTATTATTGCCGGGGGCTCACCCACATTTCCGATTCATGCTGCAAGGGGAGTTGTTGAATGTAGTCCGGGTACTTTTATATATTGGGATAGGGGATATAGTTTGAATTGCGAAGAGCAGCCATTTTTGACAGCCGCTCTGGTGATATCAAGGGTAATCTCGCTGCCGGATGAAACTAAGCTTTGTTTAGATGTTGGGCATAAATCCATCGCAGCAGAAAATGAATTGACCAGGAGGATATTCTTTCTAAATGCTCCGGACTTGGTTTTTGTTGGTCAGAGCGAAGAACATTTAGTAGTGGAAGCAGGGAAAGATCATCAATACAAAGTAGGTGATGTGTTGTATGGGCTACCATATCATATTTGTCCTACAGTTGCTTTATATGAACGTGCAATAACCATTGAAAATAACCAGATAAACGGCGAGTGGCGCAATATTGCGCGCGACCGGAAGATTACTATTTAAGTTAAATTAGTTGATTGAATTGGATTAAGTTGATTATGTTTATAGCGATCCTTAATCATTCACTCAATCAACCACTCAACTCAATCAACTCGATCAACTAACAGAATGTTCACAATAGACGCCCATCTCGACTTAAGCATGAACGCCCTGGAATGGAACCGCGATTTGCGCAGACCCATTGCAGAAATAAATGAACGCGAAAAAGGATTGAACGATAAACCAGACAGGGGAAACGGTGTAGTATCGCTGCCTGAACTGAGAAAAGGTGAAATAGGGTTAGTTGTTGCTACACAGATAGGACGATATGTAGCTCCTGATAATTCATTGCCCGGATGGCATTCGCCCGAACAAGCCTGGGCGCAAACCCAAGGGCAATTAGCCTGGTATAAAGCGATGGAAGAAGATGGCGAGATGGTGCAGATAACTGGCCTTGAAGGTCTTGAAAAACACCTCGAGCTATGGAAATATGCGAAATCGACCCCAAACAAACCGATTGGTTATATTTTAAGCCTGGAAGGGGCAGATTCTATAGTCACCATAAAACATTTAGAACGTGCTTACCGATATGGATTAAGGGCTATTGGTCCGGCGCACTACGGACCGGGTAGATACGCCAACGGAACGGACGCAACCGGAAAGATGGGTAAAGATGGCCTTGAATTACTCAAAGAAATTGAACGGTTAGGTATTATACTGGATGCTACCCATTTATGCGACGATGCATTTTGGCAGGCACTGGATAACTTTAATGGTCAAATTTGGGCAAGCCACAATAATTGCAGGGCATTGGTTGAGCATAATCGTCAATACAGCGATGAGATGATCCGGGAGTTGATTGATCGTGGAGCGGTGATCGGCGCTGCTTTGGATGCCTGGATGATGGTGCCGGGATGGGCTAGGGGTGAATCGACTCCAAAGGAAATGAATTGTAATTTGGAAGTAATGATCGATCACATTGACCACATTTGCCAAATCGCCGGGAACTCGTTGCACGTAGGTATGGGTACTGACTTGGATGGCGCTTTTGGCAAAGAACAATGTCCGTATGACTTGGAAACTATTGCTGATTTACAGAAAGTGCCCGCACTTTTAAGCAAACGAGGTTACGCAGAGCAGGATATTGAAAATATGATGCATGGCAACTGGCTGCGATTCCTGAGAAGCGCCTGGGCTTGATTTTTAATTGAAGTTAATTAAGTTAGATTGAGTTGATTGGGTTGAATATGTTATATAAATTAGCCGGACACCCAAGCACAACCAACCCTTAAACTAAATCAACCTATTCAACATAATCAACTAAAAGTATGAATGTAGAACAAACACGGTTACAGGATAATGATTGGAAGAAATGGGGACCTTATGTGAGTGATCGTCAATGGGGAACTGTCAGGGAAGACTATAGTGTGAACGGCGATGCCTGGAACTACGTGACTCACGATATGGCGCGAAGTAAGGCCTACCGATGGAATGAAGAGGGCATTGCCGGCATATGCGATGAGCTGCAATTGCTATGTTTTTCAATTGCGTTATGGAATAAAAAAGATCCAATAATAAAAGAGCGCTATTTTGGCTTAAGTAATCCCGAAGGAAATCATGGTGAGGATGTGAAGGAATTGTACTACTATTTGGATAGTACGCCCACGCACTCCTACATGAAAATGCTGTATAAATATCCGCAACAGGAATACCCCTACGCATGGCTGGTTGATGAGAATAAACGCAGGACAAGGAACGATCCTGAGTTTGAGCTGATCGACACAGGCATATTTGACGAGGATAAATATTTTGATGTTTTTACCGAATATGCCAAGTGTACACCCGGTGAGATACTGATCAGGATTACTGTCCATAACCGGGGGGATGAAGATGCTTCGCTGCATGTATTACCTACTGTATGGTTCCGGAATACATGGGATTGGGGTTATGATGATTACAAACCCCATCTTAGGCAGGATTCGCCCGGTATAATGGACATTTATCACAAAGACCTGGGACAATACTGGTTGAAGGCAGATGGAGAACCTGAGTTTCTGTTTTGCGATAATGAGACCAATACCAAACGACTATATAATTACGATGATGGTAAGCCTTTTTACAAGGACGGTATCAACGATTACCTGGTGCATGGCGCAAACAGCATCAATCCTCAAAATGCAGGCACAAAGGCAGCGATAAACTACAATATTACAATTCCTGCAAAGCGGAGTGCAATTATACGCCTTCGCTTAACTCAAGACGCCAGGAATGCTTTTGAAGATTTTGATAATATTTTCAAGAACAGGCAGGCGGAAGCCGACGAATTTTATAATACGTTGCAACAACATTCCAGCGATACTGATCATGGCATGATCCAGCGCCAGGCATTTGCAGGTATGATGTGGAGTAAGCAATATTATCATTATGATATTCATAATTGGTTAAATGGTGATCCGAAAGAACCTATTCCACCCGCAGAGCGGTTAACCGGAAGGAACAACCGATGGCAGCACCTGAATACCCGTGCTATTATATCTATGCCTGACAAGTGGGAATATCCATGGTTTGCATCCTGGGATCTCGCTTTTCATTGCCTTCCGCTGGCAAACATTGATATGGCATTTGCTAAACGCCAACTCTTGCTGTTGACCCGCGATTGGTACATGCACCCAAACGGCCAGTTACCGGCATACGAGTGGGACTTCGGCGACGCCAATCCGCCGGTGCACGCTATGGTGACCTGGACGATATACAAACAAGATAAGGAAGCTAACGGTGGCAAAGGCGATTTACGTTTTCTGGAGCGTATATTTCATAAGCTGATGCTCAATTTTACCTGGTGGGTGAACCGGAAGGATGCGATGGGCAATAATATTTTTGAAGGGGGCTTTTTAGGCCTGGATAATATCGGTGTGTTTGACAGAAATGCCCGCTTGCCTGATGGGCAGTATCTGGAACAGGCTGATGGCACCAGTTGGATGGCCATGTACTCGCTTAACTTGCTTCGTATTGCGTCGGAATTAACTGCCAACAACGGTGCTTATGCTGATATCGCATCCAAGTTTTTTGAGCATTTTCTTTACATAGTGGAGGCCATGTCAAATTTTGGGAAGGATAAGGAAGGCTTATGGGACGAAGAAGACGGTTTTTTCTACGATCAGCTTAAGTCGCCGGATAATAGCGTGCAGAAAATGAAGATCAGGAGTGTTGTAGGATTGATCCCACTGTTTGCAACCGAAGTATTGGAGGATAAGGAAATAACCGACAGCCCGATATTTAAGGACAGGATGAAATGGTTTACGGACAACCGACCCGATCTGGCCTCACTCGTGTCACGCTGGAATGAGAAAAACGCGGAGGGCAGGCATTTGTTGAGTTTGCTTCGGGGGTACCGTATGAAGTCCTTGCTCAGATATATGCTTGACGAAAATGAGTTTCTGAGCCCTTATGGCATACGCTCGGTGTCAAAATATCACTTAAATAATCCCTATCGCATAAAGGTTGATGGACAGGTGTTTAGTGTAAAGTATTTACCTGCAGAAAGCGATAGTGGTTTGTTTGGCGGCAATAGCAACTGGCGCGGACCTATCTGGGTGCCCATCAACTATTTGATTATTGATAGTCTGCACCGCTTTCATCAATATTATGGAGATGATTATAAAGTAGAATGCCCAACCAACTCAGGGGTTTTTATGAATTTGAAGGAGGTTGCGGACAATTTATACTATCGTCTTCTCAATATATTTCTACGTGATGAAAACGGCAAGCGTGCTGTTTTCGGGAATTATAAAAAGATGCAATTTGATCCGGAATTTAAAGACTATATCCTGTTCCACGAATATTTTGATGGTGATAATGGTCGTGGGGTGGGTGCATCACATCAAACTGGCTGGACCGGGTTGATCGCAAATTGTCTACTTTAAGGTTATTGGAGTTGATTTTTGAGCATTAAAATATTGTTTCAGATAATCCTTGCTTTGAATTTATAATATTTACTAAATTGTACTTTAGTATAAATTATAAACCCTGATAATGAATTCTCAAATTACAGCCATAGGTGTGTACGTACCATCGCAGGTTATAACTAATGATTGGTTTGCCGATAAGATTGAAACAAATAACGAATGGATTATATCAAGAACCGGGATCAGGGAGCGGAGAATGACTGGACCGGATGAATATACCAGCAATATTTGTGTTAAAGCTGTAGAAAATCTCCTCGCTGAAAACTCGGGGCTTACTATCGAAGGTGTAGATTTCATTATCGTAGCTACCACCACAGCCGATCAGGTAATGCCCAGCATGGCCAGCCAGATACAGAATGCTTTAAATATACAGGACTCAGGTTGTATCGATATTATGGCTGCTTGTGCAGGGTTTGTTTATGGCATTATCCTGGCCAAAGGATTGATAGCAGCAGGCACGCACAAAAAGGTGCTTGTGTTTGGCGCCGAGACGTTATCAAAATTTACCGATTTTACTGACCGCACCTCGTGTATATTATTTGGCGACGGGGCTGGCGTTGCATTGGTTGAGCCTTCTGACAGATCCAAAATTTTCAATACCATTAACGGCACAGATGGCAGTCACGGCAAGGATCTTTATTTATCACAGCATGCTTCCGTAGTCAATGGGGAGGAAATTGTTCCTAATGGCAAAATACATCAAAATGGCAAGGTTGTATTTAAATGGGCTATCCAAACCATTACACATAAAGTAGGCGAATTACTGTCGAAAAATTCTTTGAAACTGGAAGACCTGGATTGGATCATCCTTCACAGCGCCAATTTGCGGATCATTGAAGCAGTTGCACAAGAACTTAATGTTCCGATGGATAAGATGCTGACAAGTATAGAGTTATATGGTAACACCTCATCTGCTTCTATACCGCTGGCATGGGACTTGGCTGCAAAATCTGGCAAAATTAAGCGTGGGAATAAAATGCTGTTGCTGGGTTTTGGCGGCGGCCTTACTTACGCAGGTGTAATTATCGAAGTCTGATTACAGTCAGTTCTGTATATAGCTCTGCACAAATTCATCCTCGCTAATGGCTTTGATCAGCATGTTAATGATGTGATATTCCTCTGAACGGCTATCTATTGTGTTGGCATAGCTGTCCAATTCATATGAATAATCAATTGCATCCTGTTCATCCTCAAACCTCATTAGTACAGCATTGTTGATTTCCGAACTGAACCCATCGTGCGGTGCCGGGATATTATACTTATACAGCTCAGAGAGCGTGAGTGGTGACTGGCCATCTGAACTAATCTCTATGACTAACATATCCTTATTATTCTGACGGTTAACTAGTTATTAGAACATTCTTGAAGTGAAAAGGTTTAATCACTGATCATTGGTCTTAACAATTTGATAATCTGGGTTAATTTTGATTTAACAGCCGCTTTAACTATTTTAAGCGGTAATGACTGAGCAAAAAAAAGAACATCTTAAGAAAGTTTTAAAGCCGGTTCATTTGTGGGCCATAGCGGTTGGTCTGGTCATCTCGGGAGAATATTTTGGATGGAATTTGGGTTGGAGCGTTGCAGGTACAATTGGTTTCCTGATCGCCACTTTGGCGGTGACGGTAATGTATGTTACTTTTATTTTTAGCTATACCGAGTTAACCACCTCTATACCTCATGCCGGCGGGGCATTTGCCTATGCCTATCGTTCCATGGGGCCAATAGCGGGGTTAATAGCCGGGTATGCTACATTGGTTGATTTCTTATTTGCTACGCCTGCTATCGCATTCGCATTAGGCAGTTATCTGCACTTTTTATACTCATCTATACCTGTATTGCAATCGGCAATGGCTTTTAATTTGCTATTTATGGCCATCAATATATGGGGAATAAGAGAGTCGGCTACATTTTCTGTATTCATTACTTTGCTGGCCGTCGCCGAGTTGCTACTATTTATGGGAATTATTTCGCCACACTTTAAAATGAGCAACTATTTAAACCATCCAATGCCTTTTGGTATGAGTGGCATATTTGCCGCGCTGCCTTTTGCGGTTTGGTTTTATCTGGCAATAGAAGGCGTGGCAATGGTCGCAGAGGAAGTAAAAGAACCTAAGCAGAATATACCGAAAGGATACCTGTATGGATTGGGCACACTGATGTTTTTGGCTTTAGGTGTGATGATTCTGACAGGCGGTATAAGCGACTGGCGTAAATTAAGTAATCTGGATTACCCATTACCAGAAGCGATTGGTATTGTATTGGGTAAATCAAACGGCTTGACTAAAATATTTGCCAGTATTGGTTTGTTTGGGCTGATTGCGTCTTTTCACGGAACTATCTTAGCATCATCACGGCAGGTATACGCCATGGCACGTAGTAGTTATTTACCTGGCTTTTTGTCCGTTGTTAATCATCGTTTTAAGACACCTCATTGGGCAATTATTGCGGGAGGGGTGGTTAGCTTCATTGCTTTATATACAGGTACTACGGCGCAAATCATTATTATATCAGTAATGGGAGCGGTGCTAATGTATATGCTGAGCATGGTCAGTTTATTCATACTACGGAGAAAAGAACCTGATCTGGAACGTCCATTCGCGTCGCCATTTTATCCGTATTTCCCGGCAATTGCCTTGATTTTGTCGATCCTGTGTTTGGTGGCGATCATTTATTATAACTGGTTGCTTACTTTGATTTTTTTAGGCGGACTTATAGCCACAGTTTTGATATTTGTACTAATGGGCAAACATAAGGTGAAGATAAGTGATGATGTGTTACTTGAAAAAGCTGCTGTGATAACCGAAACGGAATAAATATGTCATACCATCATACCATCGGCAGAAAGACATACAGGTTTAGTGATCTGAAAACTTTGTTAGCTAAAGCGTCTCCCCACAGATCTGGCGACATACTTGCCGGTGTTGCTGCTGAAAGCTATGAAGACCGAGTGGCGGCACAGATTGCATTAGCAGATGTGCCGCTGAAAACTTTTCTGAACGAAGCCATTATCGCATACGAGCATGATGAAATAACGAGATTAATTATTGACAATCATGATGCTATAGCTTTTAATTTAATAAATAGTTTAACCGTTGGCGAATTCAGAGATTGGCTTTTAAAGGATGAAACCGACACTGTAACATTGCAAAAAATTGCACTGGGTATTACTCCTGAAATGGCGGCGGCAGTATCCAAACTGATGCGCAACCAAGACTTGATCGCGGTAGCAAAAAAATGCGAGGTAGTTACTCGTTTCAGGAATACCATCGGTTTGAAGGGGCATTTTTCAACCCGTTTACAACCAAATCACCCAACAGATGATCCCAAAGGGATAGCCGCCAGTATGATTGATGGTCTATTATATGGCAGTGGCGATGCGGTGGTCGGGATAAACCCGGCTACAGACAGTCCAGCCGAGGTAAATACACTGTTAATGCTGATGGATACCCTCCGCCAGCAATTTGATATTCCCACTCAAAGTTGTGTGCTCTGTCACGTTACGACAACCCTCGAATTAATTAGACAGGGCGCACCAGTCGATCTTTGTTTTCAATCAATAGGAGGCACAGAGAAAAGCAATTCTAGTTTCGGTATAAATCTGGCCTTGCTTGACGAGGCTTATGAGGCCACCCAGTCACTCAACCGCGGAACTGTTGGAAACAACGTAATGTATTTTGAAACCGGGCAGGGTAGCGAATTATCAGCGAATGCGCATCATGGTGTTGATCAGCAAACTTGTGAAGTGAGAGGTTATGCTGTAGCAAGACGGTATAATCCATTGCTGGTAAATACTGTGGTAGGTTTTATAGGTCCTGAATATTTATATGATGGCAAGCAAATTATCCGGGCTGCATTAGAAGATCATTTCTGTGGTAAACTACTTGGGTTACCCATGGGAGTGGATATCTGCTATACTAATCATGCCGAGGCCGATCAGGACGATATGGATAACCTGTTGACACTGCTTGGCGTTGCTGGCTGTAATTTTATCATGGGCGTGCCCGGATCCGATGATATTATGCTGAATTACCAGTCAACCTCATTTCATGATGCTTTGTATATCCGGAACGTGCTGGGCTTGCGCCCTGCGCCTGAGTTTGAGCACTGGCTCATAAAGCAGGGCATTACGGATAATAGTGGGATGCTAATGACACAAACCACTCCACATTTATTAAACGAAATAAAAGGTCTATGGATGAAGTAAAAACCGGCGAAGTATTCCATGATGATCCTTTGCATAGCTTAAAACAGTTTACTGCTGCGCGAATAGCCATCGGAAGGACAGGTGCAAGTATTCCATTGGGCCAATCCCTGGCGTTTAAACTGGCTCATGCACATGCACGGGACGCTGTTTATTCGGAACTGGATATTGATATGTTGTCATCCAACTTAAAGCAGTTTGAGCTGCCAGTTTTATTACTGCACAGCAAAGCAGCTTATCGCGAGCAGTATCTCCAGCGGCCTGATTTAGGACGCGAATTAGATAACAACTCTGTTGATCTCTTAAAAGACCATTGCCATGATAAAACGGATGTGGCAATTATCGTAGCAGATGGTTTGTCGGCAACGGCTGTTAATCACAATACATTGAGTTTACTTAAAATCCTGATACCGCAATTACAATCTTCCGGTTTGCAAGTTTCACCTTTATGCTTGGTGAAACAAGGTAGAGTAGCCATCGCAGATCATATCGGTATGTGCCTTAAAGCAAAACTATCCATCATTCTGATTGGCGAGCGGCCTGGTTTAAGCGCAGCCGATAGCATGGGAGCTTACATCACTTACGAGCCCAAAGTCGGCCTAACGGACGAATCTCGCAATTGTATTTCTAATATCAGGCCGCACGGGCTGACATTTAAGGCAGCTTCAAAAAAGATATTTTACCTGGTTCAGGAAGCTTTTAGGTTTAAGTTCTCAGGAGTAGGGTTGAAGGATAACGCAGGGCATTTGGACAGTTAAACTTCAACCCTGTTATTAATATAACTACTCGTTCGAAGCCGTCCTTCCGGTAGCAGGAGGGAACACGGCATTATGTTCAGTAATATATCCGTAGAACGCCACAGGATCGCGATCGGTAAAGCTGACGGTTAATGTCGCGTAACCATTCTTCGAGATAGCCATATTTATCTTTTTGATATCCTTTTGATCTTTGGCAAACTTCTCTTTAGGTATGATCGTCACATTCCAGCCTCCATTTTTACCCTGTTCTTTTGTATAACTAAAGCGGGTACAAGTTATACCAGAATTGATGGCCCTAACCGGTGCACCTGCCGGTTTGCCAACGGTTGGCAGATAAGCAATCAACGTGTCCTTCGAAACGTCAAAATCTTCGCCTGATTTTAGTACTTCGCTATTGCCTTTTTTTGAAACCATTTTGGTGGCTTCAAAGGTGTAGCGTTTGCTGTCAACCAGCTCTTTTACTTCAGTTCGTTTTTTAGCCTCATCGCCCTTTAATGACGCTTTTTGTGCACAAATAGTATTTGCCCCTAATATAGCTACTGCAAATACTAAAAATTTACTTAAGCTTTTCATATTTAGAGATTTAATTTGTTAATTATCAATTAACAAATACTATACCGGAGCCAAAAACAGGTCAAACGAAGCAACAAAAAGAAAGCCCTGTTAATCAGGAGCTTTAAATTGTATCTAATTAAGTACATTAAGTACCTTTATGGTATCAGTATTATTTTAAATAACCGTCGTATGAAATAAAATCCCTATTGACGCTGGTTATTGATAAGGAAGCATACCCGTCTGTTGAGATATTTAACGTCAGGTATTCAATGTTTTTTACGTCCGTTGGTTTTATGGTAATTACCCAGCCGCTTTTTTTCTTGTCTTTTACCTCATAACTGAATTTTGTAGAGGTGAATTTCATGCCGGTATCTCCATTATAGGGCACATCAAAGTAGGCACGGCCATAGTATGGAAGAAAAGCAGTGACACTATCTTTGCCTACTTTAAGATCATAATAAATTTCAGTTAACGCTTTACCACCGCCTCGCTGTGGCAACATATAAGTGGCTAAAAAAGTATAATGCCGGCCATCAACATTGTTTTTTATCGCAGCTTCTTTTTCGGCCTTTTTATCTTTTTTGGTGCTTTGGGCTGATGCTGTATTTAACCCTGCGCCAACTATTAGCAGCAGGATACATAAGTTCCTTAAAGTCTTCATGATATAGAGATGCTTAACCAGGGGGGATTCCATAAAGTTACCTAAACTTTATTTAATAAAAAAGGTCCTGGTTTCCCAAGACCTTCTTATTTGTGTTTTTAAAAAACCTATATCAAATTCACACTTCGGTTGACAAACTCAGTGAGATCTGCTCCTGTTAGCAAGCCTTGTGACAACAATGCCAGATCAAAAGCCTGACGCGCCAATTGAGATTGTTCCTGTTCGTTCTCATCCTGCAAAATGCGTGTGATCAATTTGTGGTTAGCGTTGATCACTACTTTATAGTTATCAGGCATGCTACCATAAAAGCCCATACCACCACCCATTTGAGCCATTTCTTTCATGCGGCGCATAAACTCGTCCATAGTAACAGTTACCGGCAGCTCTTCAGGGTTAAGGCTTTCCAGTTCAACCTTGTAGGCGGGGCGGTTGATAGCTTTCTCGAAAATGGTTTTTACTTTAGCCGATTCTTCCTCAGTTAAAATGTGAGCAGGTGCATCTTCTTTATTGATCAGCTTGTCTGCAACATCCGAGTCGACACGTTTTAGCGATGTTTTCTCCAGTTTCTGCTCCAGGCTGCTTACAAAATGGTTGTCAATAGGCGAATTCATCAGCAACACATCATAGCCTTTTTTAGCTGCTGATTGGATGAATGCATCCTGTTTTTCAGGATCATTAGTATAGATATAAACCAGGCGACCGTCTTTATCAGTTTGTTCAGGTGCTACTTTTTCCTTGTATTCTTCAAGGGTGAAGTTTTGTTTTTCGGTGTTAGTCAGCAGGGCAAATTCTTTCGCTTTATCGTAGAATTTTTCTTCGCTTACCATACCGTATTTTACAAACAAACCAATATCTGGCCATTTTTCTTCGTAACCTTTGCGGTCGTTTTTGAATAGTTCCGATAGTTTATCCGCGACCTTTTTGGTGATATAGGTATTGATCTTCTTTACATTGCTGTCAGCCTGTAAAAAGCTACGTGACACGTTCAGCGGAATATCCGGCGAATCGATCACACCATGTAGTAACATCAAAAACTCAGGCACAATATCTTTTACCTCATCGGTAATAAATACCTGGCGCGAGAATAATTTGATCTTGTTGCGCTGAAAATCAAATTCGTTTTTCACCTTAGGGAAATAAAGCACTCCTGTAAGGTTGAACGGATAATCAACATTCAAATGGATCCAGAATAACGGCTCTTCTGAGAACGGATACAATTGTTTGTAAAACTCCAGATAATCTTCATCCTTCAGGTCATTTGGCGATTTTGTCCAGATTGGGTTTGTATCATTGATGACATTGGGTACATCAACCTGTTTGTATTTTGGTTTGCCTTCTTCATCTTCACCATCAGGTTCATCTTCGGTTCTTGTTCCGAAAATGATAGGCACAGGTAGGAAGCGGCAATATTTATCCAGGATTTCCTGCAATTTGTATTTGCTCAGGAATTCTTCTGAATCCTTGTTGATGTGCAGGGTAATTTCGGTGCCGCGCTCAGTTAAGTTACCTTCACTAAGCTCAAACTCAGTACTACCATCGCATACCCAGTGTGCCGGTTCAGCACCTTCCTGGTACGACAAGCTCTCAATTTCGACCTTATCGGCCACCATAAAGGCGGAGTAGAAGCCTAAACCAAAGCGACCGATGATCTCATTGGCATCTTTTGATTCTTTGAACTTCTCCATGAACTCGGTTGCGCCGGAGAAAGCGATCTGGTTGATGTATTTTTTTATCTCTTCGGCGGTCATCCCGATACCGTTATCGGATATGGTGATGGTTTTTGCCTTTTCGTCAAATGCCACTTCGACACGCAGGTCGCCCAGCTCGCCGTTGTACTGGCCCAATGAGCCAAGGCGTTTCATTTTTTGCGTAGCATCAACTGCGTTAGATACCAGTTCTCGTAAAAATATCTCGTGGTCAGAGTATAAGAATTTTTTAATGATCGGGAAGATGTTCTCGGTGTGGATCGAGATTGTTCCTTTTTCTTGCATAATCTATAGTGGTTTTTAGAAATGAGTTATGTTATCAATGCTGCTCATCAATGGTTGTTCCAAAGTCAGGATATTGTCAAATTGGCAGGGTGGTGCGAGTTGAATAGTTGATTAAGTTGGAATGGGTTGATTGGTTTTTATACTAGGTTGATAAATGAATCAGCCAAACTTTGCAATTTTTGGAGAGTTTCTGGATCGGCAATGATCCCCGAAGAGTCCATTTTCGACCGGACAAATTGTATCAAAAGTGTCGTCTCGGGTGTTAGTTTGGCATCAATCGCTCCAAGAATTTTGACCATAGCTTCGTGAGCATTTTCGCCTCCCGTGGACGCCGTAATGAGGGCGGTAGGTTTACCGGAGAACGAGCCGCTGGACACCGTCCAGTCTAAAGCATTCTTTAGCGCACCGGGGACCCCGAAAGCATATTCGGGGGTACAGATAATGATACCGTCAGCCCGTGATAGTTGTTTTCTTAAATCAGAAACTGGGGAGGGCGGATTATCATTGTCAATCCCCGGGTCAAATGCCGGAACCTCACGTAGTCCGTCATAAGTAGTATAATTAATCCCCACGGGCATTATTTTACCTAAGAATTGCAAGATATTATGATTGGATGAACCCTCCCTGAGACTGCCGGATATGGCTAAAATGTTTTTCATGTTTACGGCTAAACTAAATAATATTTCCTGCGGAAACCGAAAGCTTTGCTATTTTTACAACCAGTTTACACCCCGAAATGAAACTTAAACCCACACAACTACCCGCAGTCCTGTTACTGCCTTTATTGCTTTATTCGTGCGCGACAACGAAACCACTGGCCCCTGCTAAAACAGAAGCTGATATTCCAAAATTGGTTCAACCGGTTTCCAATATTGACGTGCCTGTTACTGTCGATTTGAAAACCTATTTTGTACAGGCAGAAAATTCGGTTCCAACCAAATACACCGATAATCAGCAACCTTGCGAGGGCCTGCGCTACTTTTATACTTTTACGCGTACGCCGTTTACAATTACGGGAAGCAATAACGTTGTTAACCTGAAATTCGTGGGTAGTTATGGCATCAGCGCATCCTATTGTGCCAAATGCTCGTCAATGTTCGGCAACGGGCCGCAATGTATTGTGCCGGTTGTATCGGCGCAATGCGGCATCGGGGAAGCGCCACGCAGAATGGAAATATCTTATCAAACTACAATTACCGTATTGGCCGATTATCATTTGAAATCGAAAACCATATTATATCCGGCACCGCGACCAATTGACCGCTGCAATGTTTTAATGGGGAATATTGATGTTACTGACAGGTTGATTCAGTACATCAGCGGTCCGCTGAATGATTTGGGTAAACAGGTGGACGATAAGATCGCTGCGTATAATATTAAACCTATTGTTGAGCAATTATGGAAAAATATAGCCAGCGAAACCAAAATAGGCGATGTGGGGTACGTTTCTATTAATCCGGAATCGGTGCGTTTGAGTAATTTTAGTTTAAACGGTTCACTGCTTAATTTCTCAGTTGGTTTATCTGCTAAACCGGTGGTAACTACAGTGAGCAATCCACCACCCGCTAAGCCAATACCTAACCTGGCGACTTACACACCCGCAAAAGGATTCAACGTGTTCCTCGATCTATTAGAAAACTATGATCATCTCACTAATATGGTGAATCAACAGGTAGTAGGCCAAAGCGCTCAGGTAGCAGGTAAGCAATTTGTCGTTGATAATACCAAAATATGGGGCAGTGGAAAGCAGATTGTAATGCAGATTGACTTTAAAGGCTCGAGCACAGGCACTATTTACCTGGTTGGCACGCCAACTTATGATCCTGCTACGCATCAACTTTCTTTTCCAGATCTAACCTTCGACCTGCAAACGAAAGCCTGGATGTTGAAGGCTGCCAAATGGATGTTCAACGCGAAGATTACCGATATGATACGTCAGCGGGCTACCTATAACTTTACTGGTTTTATAGCTGATAG
>JAFAKI010000192.1 GCA_019235595.1 Mucilaginibacter sp.
TGACAAGAAAGTAAACATCGCTTTTACTAATGACATTCTTATTGAGTATGAAGAACAGCTATCCCTACATTGGCATCCCGATGTTGCGATTAATGTTATCCGGTCAATAACGGAACTTTCTTCTGCGCAATTGGCAACTATTTATTATAATCTTCAGTTAATTACTGCTGATGTCGATGATAATAAATTCGTTGATTGCGCATTCGCTGCAAATGCGGATTTTATCATTACAAATGATAGTCATTTTAACGTTCTTAAGAATATAGATTTCCCATCCATCCCAACTCTTCGGATAGATGAATTCAGAAAATTATTGGAGGAAAATAATATCCTTTCTCGCGATCATAAGTAATAAGGTTGACAGTCGGGGCTGGCGATACTGCTGTCTTCTTTCTATCAAGGCACTGTAATATTGTATTAACCCTTTCTCCCCTGTAGTCTGTTAGTCGGTTTTTGCTTACCTTTGTTTTTATGATTGAATTGCCGGTAGTTCCTGTAAACCAAACGCAACGCAAGCCAGATTGGCTGAGGGTGAAGCTTCCTGTTGGAAAAGAGTATGCGCATGTGCGAAATTTGGTGGATACCCATAAACTGCACACCATTTGCGAAAGTGGTAATTGCCCGAATATGGGTGAGTGCTGGGGGGCAAGTACTGCTACGTTTATGATCCTGGGTAACATTTGTACCCGTTCGTGTTCGTTTTGTGCTGTAACTACGGGCAGGCCTTTGGCAGTTGACCTGGATGAGCCTAACCGTGTAGCCAATTCAGTAAAGCTGATGCAGGTAAAGCACTGCGTGATCACTTCGGTTGACCGTGATGATTTGAAAGACGGCGGCTCCATCATCTGGGCTGAAACTATCAATGCTATTCGTCGTGAAAGCCCTGAGACTACATTAGAAACTTTATTGCCCGACTTTAAAGGCATTTGGGAAAACCTGGAACGTGTGTTAGCCGTTCGTCCGGAAGTAGTATCCCACAATTTGGAAACCGTACGTCGTTTAACACGCGAAGTACGTATTCAGGCTAAATATGATCGTAGCTTAGAATGCTTAAGACACATTTCAAAAGCGGGTTTGCGAACTAAATCAGGTATAATGCTTGGTTTAGGCGAGACTGAAGAAGACGTGATCGAAGCTATGCAGGATCTGTTTGATGCAGGTGTACATATTCTTACGCTGGGTCAATACCTGCAGCCAACTCGGAGCCATCACCCGGTGATTGACTGGATTCACCCTGATCAATTTGCCCGCTATAAGGAAATTGGCCTGGAGATGGGCTTCAAATATGTGGAAAGCGGACCGCTCGTACGTTCGTCCTATCATGCAGAGAAACACTTGTTTGAAATCTAAATATTACTTTCTATCTTCACTCAACATTGAGTAAGAAGCGAAAAATATCCCTTTCTGAGGAAGAGCTTGTACTTGCTTTGCAGCAACGCGAAAAGATTGCTGCGGAGGCTTTGTACGATATGTATTCTGCATCGCTTTTTGGCGTAATCGTGCGCATTGTTAACGACGAAGCCATTGCCGAGGATGTTTTGCAGGATACTTTTATAAAAATCTGGAATTCATTTTCAAGTTATAGTACCGAGAAAGGGCGTTTGTTTACCTGGATGGTAAATATTGCCCGCAACCTGGCTATCGATAAAGTACGTTCGAAAGATTTCAAGAATCAGACTAAAAACCAGGAGCTGGAAAATAACGTAACTTTTATTGACGAACAAAGAAATACGGTTTACAAGCCAGAACTCCTTGGCGTTAAGGATTTAGTGGAACAGTTAAAACCTGAACAAAAATCCATACTTGACCTCGTTTACTTTAAGGGTTATACCCACGTGGAGGCTGCTGACGAACTTGGCGTGCCTTTGGGTACAATTAAAACAAGGCTGAGGGCGGCTATCATACAATTGAGAAAATATTTTAATTAGAAATTGGAAGATATTAAGGCATATATCGAATCAGGAATACTCGAACTTTATGTTTTGGGTGATGTGACGCCGCAAGAACGGGCTCAGGTGGAAGACATGGCCCATAAACACCCAGCAGTCAAAGCCGAACTAGCAGAGATCGAACGTTCAATGAAGTTATATGCTGACGAAAATGCGGTTGAACCGTCAGAAGATTTGCGCAACCGGGTACTTAATAGCCTCGTTACCAATTTGAGTGACGACCGGAATTATAAATCAGCCAGAACTATGGCTGAAGAAAACGACAATATTATCCCTATCTCCCGCGCGCGGTCAAATACCTTTTTTAAATACGCCTTTGCAGCTTGTTTTGCTTTACTTATTATTAGTATAGCCGCTTTATTCAGCGTTTATCATAGACTCCAGGAATCTAACAACCTGGTTGCATCGCTGCAATCCCAAAATCAGCGTTTTGCCAACCAGACTAGCCTGATGGACAGTGAATTGAGTATATTCCGCGACCCTTCTTTCAAAATGCTCAAACTCCAGGGCACACCAAAATCGCCGTCTTCAGCCTTAATGGTTGCATGGAGTCCAAGGAATAAAAAGGTAATGATCGATATGGCAAATGCCAATATGCCTGTTAATGACAAAGACCATCAATACCAGCTATGGGCGCTCGTTGGTAAAAAGCCTGTTGATCTGGGGGTATTTGATGCTGATACTACTTCTAAAGGCATGAAGGAGATGAAATCTATTGCTTCTGCCGATGCCTTTGCCGTAACCCTCGAGCCTCGCGGTGGCAGCCCAACGCCTACCATGGATCAGATGATGGTGATCGGCAAATTCTGATATTTCTCTCTTTGTAACAATCTTGTCTTATGTCGACGTACAAGTGGGTGTAATGCCATGGAATTGTTAATTATTGTTAAAAAACAAAAATTAGCTATACGATGTTGTAACAAAACGCGTACTAGAACTGTCTTTTATACAACAACAATAAAACAAGAGTATTCGTTCTTTATAAGATCAGTTAATATATTAATTAAAAATGCGGCTGGACAATACTACGGTCGCTTTTTTTATGCCATTAATTTTGCGGTGGTAATAGGTAACTGAGTAACCAGGCGGCTAGGCAGCACAACATGCATGCGGTTGGGTAAAGCCAATTCATCACCAGCCTTCCCATGAATATAATTACCGATAATACAGGCATCTTCCGGGGAATATTTTTGTGCCAATAGTGCGGCAATTACCCCAGTCAATACATCGCCCATGCCGCCGCTTGCCATGGCTGCATTGCTGGTTGAATTGAAGAAAAGTTTCCCTTCAGGAGTAATAGTTACCGTATAGTCGTTTTTTAGCACGATGTAAATTCCGTGTTCCCGCGCCATATCGATGCCCGTTTGCAAGCGCTGCCACCAATTGGTGTGATCACCAAACAAACGGTCGAATTCCTTCATGTGCGGCGTGATGATACTTCCTTTTGGCACATATCGCCATAAACCAAAGTGTACAGCAAGGAGGTTAAGAGCATCGGCATCCATCACAATTGGTTTTTGATAGGACTGCAGCAGGTTGACCAATAAACTTAACGTATCCTTATCCTTGCCAATGCCCGGACCTATGGCTACTGTACTGAATTTTTTCCAGTCAATTTCAGGTTCCTCATCTTTATACCTGACTATTGCCATTATCTCGGGATGGCAACTGTTAAGGGCAACTAGCCCACTTTGCGGGATGCAGGCTGTTGTTAATCCTGAACCTGCATAAGCACATGCGGATGCGCATAATAATGCAGCTCCCATAGTTTCCGCTGATCCGGCAATAATCAATGAATGTCCATAGGTGCCTTTATTGCTGAACCGGTGGCGTGGTTTTAGTCTTTTGCGAATGTCTTTTTCCTCAACTAACCGGTATTGAGAATCCAGTGAGTGAATAAATTGCTCGTTAATGCCGATGTTAACCACTTCCCAGCAATGGATGTAAGGTCCGGATTCGGGTAGCAGAAAATTGATTTTTGGTTGCTGAAAGGTGATCACCAGGTTGGCTTTTAAAACCGTGGCCTCAGGATCAGTTATGCCTTCGCTGAAAAGTCCAGTGGGGACATCTACTGCAACGACGGTTTTATCAAGATTATTCAGATAGTTTACCAGTCGTTTATAGTCGCCCTCAAGGGGTTTGTTGAGCCCGGTGCCTAACAATGCATCGATAATAATGCTGCTGTTTTCTTCCGGCAAATCTTCTCCGGGTTTAATCTCGAAAATGTTTATGCCCGAAGGAATCAATCGATGAAGATTGGTATTAAAATCATCAGATGATTTAGTTGAAAAACTGGCTATTTTAACATCTACCTTTTGATAACTATGATTCTTCAGCAAACGGGCGATAGCCAGTCCATCCCCACCGTTATTGCCTGTTCCACAGTAAACGGAGATACTTTGAAATTTATCCGGGAAGTGATTAACAAACCAGCCCACAAAAGCTTTGGAGGCACGCTCCATTAGATCAATTGAAGCGATAGGTTCGTGCTCAATAGTATAGGCGTCCGCCTCGCGGATCTGTGAGGAAACAAGCAAAGGAAGCATAATGAATAAAGGTAGGAATTGTTTGTTTTGTTTGAATGTTTAAACTTACAGCGGTTTAAAATTGAGTGAAAGCTGACTGAAGAGTTTATAAAATTTGTAAATTTGTTATATGAGCATATTGGTAAATACGCATAATGAACTTGAGGAAAAGGTGCTTATCGCTTTTCTGAATAGTCTGAAATATGACTATAAATCAGATGTGAAAGGTAAAAAGGAAAAAACTGATAAGGAGTTTCTTGACCAATACAACCAGGAAATTGATAAAGCTGAGACGGAAATTGAATCTGGGGATTATGTAGATCAGGACTATGTAGAAAAACTATTTGCCAACAGAAGAAAAAATCTGAATGGTGATTAAATGGAATAAAACCGCCGTTCAGCAATTATTGGACGCTATCCGGTTTATAGAAGAAAATGAGTTCTTTTCATATGCCGAAGAATTAGAAAAAGATATACTTTCAAGAATCCGCAATCTTTCGGAAAATCCAACTATCTATCCTCTGAATAAATACAGAAGAAATAATGACGGTACTTATCACGCATTTGAAGTTGATGAATATCGAATTTCATATCGAAATAAACCAGACGAAATAAGGATTATAAGAATTAGGCACACCAGCAGAAAGGTTAGGAAATATTAAACCGGGATTATTTTATTCCCATCTCCTTCTTCAAAAACTGCCCCGTAAAGCTTTCCTTCACTTTGCACAGGCCTTCCGGCGTCCCGCTGAATAATATTTTACCTCCGCCAGAGCCGCCTTCTGGCCCCAGATCGATTACATGATCGACCACTTTGATCACATCCAGGTTATGTTCGATCACCAGCACAGTATTTCCTTTATCAACTAACTGATTCAATACACCAAGTAAGACGTTAATGTCCTCAAAATGTAGTCCTGTAGTCGGTTCATCCAAAATGTAAAAAGTATTGCCGGTGTCTTTTTTTGAAAGCTCGGTTGCGAGTTTTACACGCTGCGCTTCTCCACCTGAGAGAGTGGTAGATGCTTGTCCAAGCGTAATATAACCCAAGCCTACATCATACAAGGTTTTTATTTTGCGATAGATAGATGGGATATGCTCAAAAAACTCACAGGCGGTTTCGATACTCATATCCAGTACATCGCTGATGGATTTTCCGCGGTAGCGAACTTCCAGCGTTTCACGATTATATCTTCTTCCGCCGCATTCTTCACAAGGTACCTGCACATCCGGCAAAAAGTTCATTTCGATCACCTTCATGCCCGCACCCTGGCAGGTTTCGCAGCGACCACCCTTTACATTGAAGGAGAAGCGCCCCGGCTTATAACCCCTGATCTTCGATTCCGGCAACTGCACATACAGGTTACGAATATCGGAGAATACGCCTGTATAAGTGGCCGGGTTGGAGCGAGGTGTACGGCCAATTGGTGTTTGATCGATCTCGATCACCTTGTCAATGTTTTCAAGCCCTTCTATCGCCTCATAAGGCAAAGGCTGTTTCTTCGCCCTGAAAAAATGATGGTTTAGGATAGGGTATAGCGTCTCCGTGATTAAACTGGATTTACCACTCCCGGATACGCCTGTAATACCGATCAGCTTACCTAATGGGAAATCAACCGATACTTTTTTTAAGTTATGCCCTGTAGCTTTTTTGAGTGATAATATTTTACCGTTACCAGCACGCCTTTTTTTCGGTATTTCGATCTGCTTTTCGCCGTTCAGATAGGAAGTTGTCAGGGTATGTTCAGCCATTAGCTGTTTAGGGGTACCTTGTGCTACAATCTCACCACCATGTACACCAGCCGCAGGCCCCATGTCGATCACGTGGTCAGCTTCCAGGATCATATCCTTATCGTGTTCCACCACCAAAACGGTATTACCCAGATCGCGCAAGTTTTTTAGTGCGTGGATCAACCGCTCATTATCGCGTTGATGCAAGCCAATGCTTGGTTCATCAAGAATATACATCACATTCATCAATTGTGAGCCGATCTGTGTTGCCAGGCGGATACGTTGAGCCTCACCCCCGGAGAGAGTCCTGGCTGTACGATCAAGCGTCAAATAACTCAACCCTACATCCAGCAGGAAGACAATCCTTGCACGAATTTCTTTCAATATCTCTTTGGCGATGGTGTTCTGGCGCTCGTTCAACCTATCTTCCAAATTAGTAAACCATTCATCAAGTGAACGGATATCCATGCAAGCCAGCTCGAAAATGTTTTTATGATCGATCTTAAAATGCAGCGATTCCTTTTTCAATCGTGCGCCTTCACAAACCGGGCAGGTTTTCAGGACGCGGTAATTCTCCATATCGTCCAGGTCTTCCTCACCACGGCGCTCCTGTTGTTCTTCCAGCATACGCACAATGCCATCAAAGCTGATCTGGTAATTCTGTACGTTCCACTTGTTATACTCTACCGCCACGGTGATCATTTCCTGTGAGCCATTCAGGATAATATCCAGCGTTTCCTGGGGTAACTTTTCTATTGGTGTAGACAACGAGAACTCATATTTCTTGGCCAACGCCTTCAGCACCTGGAATATCCACGTTTCGCGGTACTCGCCTAATGGTGCAAGCCCTCCATTTAGAATACTCAGCTTTGGATTTGGTATGACAGATTTTTCATCCACCTCGAAAATATAACCCAAACCATCGCACTTCTCGCAAGCACCATAGGGCGAGTTGAATGAAAACGTATTCGGTTGCGGTTCATCATATGATATCCCGGAAACCGGGTCCATCAGGTATTTGCTGTAATAAAATACGTTATTATCCTTGTCGGCAATACGAATAATGCCTTTGGCGATCTTTAAGGCTGATTGTATGGAAGTATGCAGGCGTTTATGATCTTTCTCGCTGATCATCAAACGATCAACCACAATATCAATATCGTGAATTTTATAACGGTCGACCTGCATCTTCGGCTCCACATCGGCAATAGCACCATCTATCCAAACTTTTAGATAGCCTTGTTTGCGTATCTGCTCAAATAACTCGCGGTAATGCCCTTTACGACCTTTTACTACCGGAGCAAGAATATTTACCGGTTGACCGTCGAACTTCTCGGAAATCGTTTTCAATATCTGATCTTCCGACATGCGTTCCATCTTTTCGCCAGTTACATAAGAATAAGCCTCACCAGCGCGGGCGTAAAGCAGGCGCATAAAGTCGTATATCTCGGTAATGGTACCGACGGTCGATCTGGGATTTTTGCTGGTGGTTTTTTGCTCAATGGCGATTACGGGGCTCAATCCGGACACCTTGTCTACATCCGGGCGCTCCATTCCGCCCATAAACTGGCGCGAATAGGCCGAAAACGTTTCCATATAACGGCGCTGCCCCTCGGCATAAATGGTATCAAATGCCAGTGACGACTTACCGCTGCCGCTCAGTCCGGTGACTACCACCAGCTGGTTACGCGGAAAAGAGACATCAATATTTTTTAAATTATGTACCCGGGCGCCGTACACTTCCACTTCACTTTGCTCGCCCAGATCGACAGGTTTTGTAATCATATGTAAATTAATTGACCAAACAGGTGGCCTGCTAAGTTAATGATTTTACTAAATTAATTAGTATTTGCAATATTAAACGGAGTAAAATTCAATAATGACACTAGTATGTTAGCGGGTCATTTTTTGATGGTGCAAAGGTACATAAAAAAAGCCGGTCTGCTCTAAGCAAACCGGCTTTTATAGTGCTCCGTAAATTCTTACGATTTAGTTATCAAATGCCATTAAATCTGTGGGTTCCAGGTTGGCTATTAATGATTGTTTGTTGATCTTATAGCCATATAGTTCGGGTTGTTCTATCACCTGTTTCATGGCAATTATCCGGTACAAATAAGAACCCGTTTCAGGGTTAAAATGCATACGGAAATAATTCGCCCTGGCCTCTCTTTGAGACCGTAGTGCCTTTTCCATTTTTATCTCCCCAACATTATAGGCTGCAGCCGCTAATGTCCAGCTGTGAAACTCAGCATACAGCTCTTTAATGTATTTGCAGGCTGCAATAGTCGATTTGCGTACACTGTACCTATCATCCCTGTCGCCGTTTACTTTCAAACCATAAGTGCGTGCTGTGCCGGGCATAAATTGCCACCAGCCTGCCGCGCCAGCTTTGGAAACGCCTGACTTAAGACCCGCTTCAACTAGCGGGAGGTATTTAAAATCTTCGGGAATGCCATTTGCTTTCAGGACCGGAACAATGATAGGGAATATCTTTGCTGCCTCTTCCTGCAAAACATACGATTGTACAGTGCTGTAACTGGTTTTAACTAAGGAATGTTTCATCTTCCGGGTAACGCGGATGTCGTTAACAGGAACACTCTCGTCAGCAAAACTAAAGTTACTACTGCGATAGTTTTTAGGGTAAATAAACTTGTATTCAGTGTTCCGTTTAACCGACTTTTTAGGTTCGGTTTTAGCGTAAACAGATAGCACGGAAATGACAACAGTAACCCATATTACGGAGCACGTAATTAAGCCTTTTTTAATCATTTCTTTTTTTGGTTAATAAATAAAACATCATGTAGATGTTATGCAAATGTAACGCCAATTAGCCAGTATATCAAATACTTGCATTTCCACACATGTGTGGAAAGCTTGTAAATAACCCTTAAAAAGCCCGCTCAAACAATCTAAACGTACTTTTTCAGCTGTTCAAAAAAATTGCAAAATCAGGTAGAAAAACCTACCTTTGACCCTCTTTAAGAGCTAGCGTAAAGCAAAAATTATGGTATTTAAAAGACCAGGGAACAGTCGCGACGACAGATCCAACGGATCACCAGGCAGGCGAAAAACAGGTGACAATAAGCCGTCAAAAACGGGGTCTTCCCGCCCCAGCAAATCACCAAATTCCGGTTTCGACAAAACAAGTGCCAGACCTGGTAAAAACCACCACGGTGATGAAACACGTGGTCCGGAAAAAAGTTTTTCGTCAACAAGAAAAAAACCTTATTCAGGCAGACCTGAATCTGGCGATGCCCCGGCACGCCGTTCTTCCGGCGGTGGCTCGTTTTCGCGCGGAAATTCAGAAGGCCGGCCTAAGAAAAGTTCCGACAACTATCGGAGTGGCGGAGAGCAGTCTGGCGAAAAGAAAAGCTATTCTTCGAGAGGGAAAGCACCCTATTCAGGCAGACCCACTTCCGATGACAGGCCAAAAAGAAACGCCGATAGCTATCGGAGTCGTGGTGAAGCCGGCGAAAGAAAATCTTTCAGTAAACCCGGTTTCAAAAGTGGCGAAAGATCGTCTGATAGAAAATTCAGTGGTCGTTCATCAGAAAATGCTGAATTTAAACCATTTCGTAAATCTGCTAATTCATCGTACAATAAACCTGCATTTAAAACAGATAGGATAGAGCGGTCGCCGGAAGATAAGCCATTACGCAGCCGGAAGAAAGCAACCGAAGAATCTGGTTTGGTCCGTTTGAACCGTTATATATCCAATGCCGGTATATGCTCTCGCCGTAAGGCTGACGAGTTGATCAGCGCAGGTGTAATATCAGTAAACGGTGAAGTGGTATCAGAATTAGGTTATAAGATCGACCCAAATAAAGATTCGGTACGTTATAATGGCGAATTGCTGAAACGTGAGAAAATGGTGTACGTGCTTTTGAATAAACCAAAAGACTATATCACCACGACGGATGATCCACAGGAACGCCGCACAGTAATGCAACTGGTTGAAAAGGCGAGCAAGGAACGCATCTACCCGGTAGGCCGGCTTGACCGTAACACCACCGGGTTGCTTTTAATGACCAATGATGGTGATTTGGCCGACAAATTATCGCATCCTAAAAATAATATAGTAAAACTATATCATGCCGAACTGAACAAAAGCCTTACCCAGGGTGACCTGAACAAAATCGGCTTTGGTGTAGAGCTGGAGGATGGTTTTATTAAACCTGATGCGATCTCCTATGTACAGGGTGGCACCAAACGCGAAGTAGGTATACAAATACATAGCGGCAAGAACCGCATTGTGCGCCGCATATTCGAACATTTGGGTTACGAAGTAGTGAAGCTTGACAGGGCAGTTTATGCTAACCTGACCAAAAAAGACCTACCCCGTGGCCGCTGGCGTTATCTGGATGAGAAAGAGGTAATTCAATTGAAGCACCTTATATAAGAAGGTTAAAGCTGAAAGGATAAAGGTGAAAGGTTTTTTAGTCTTTCACCTTCTTTTTTTGTAAGAATTTATTTTTTGCCTTTTACCCTTCGCCCTCACCTTTCACTCCTTACCTTTTACCTTTCGGCTTTTACCTTTCTGCCTGAATTAGTAACTTGCGGGGATTAACCATCCTAAAAATGAAACGATTTCTTTTAATTCTCGCCTTGTTATTTTCTGTGCTCAGCTATGCGCAGAAAAAGGACAAGACGCCATCAACCTATGATCTGTTAATAGGCACTTATACCAAAGGCAAAAGCAAAGGTATAATGGTTTACCGCTTTTACGTTGAATCGGGCAAACTGGCTTATCTGAATCAGATAGAAGGGGTAAGCAACCCAAGTTATTTGTGTGTTTCAAAAGATAACCATTTTGTATATGCTGTAAATGAAGACGGGAAGGACGGCGGCGTAAGTTCTTTCACATTCGAGCCGAACCCGGGCAGACTAACTCTTTTAAATAAACAACCATCCGCCGGTGCCGATCCATGCTATATTTCGATTGATAAAGACCGTAGAAATGCTTTTGTGGCGAATTACTCAAGTGGTAATTTAACAGTTTTGCCGATAAACAAAGACGGGTCATTGCAGCCTGTTTCGCAAAATATCCAGGACGAAGGCAAAGGCCCGGATGCCAGCCGCCAGGAGGGTCCGCATGTGCATATGGCTTATTTTTCGCCAAACGAGAAATATATGCTGTTTACCGATCTTGGTACAGATAAATTGAATATCTATCGTTACCATTCATCTGAGGCTCAGCCATTAACCCCGGCTAAACCAGCATCCATTAGCGTAAAACCAGGTAAAGGCCCGCGTCACATGGTGTTTTCGCCCGATAAAAAATACCTGTACTTATTGCAGGAAATGGGCAGCGCCATTAATGTATATAAATTCAATGGCGGCGATCCTAAGGAGGTACAATCTGTAGATATGCTGCCAGCTGGCTTTAAAGGCACCAATGGTGCTGCAGCTATCCATATCTCGCCTGATGGCCGTTTTCTTTATGCATCAGATCGTTTGGATGCCAGCGCTATTTTGGTATATGCCATTAACCAGGAAAACGGTCAGCTTAGCTTTATTCAGCGGCAGCTTACTTATGGTAAAAATCCGCGAGACTTTGCGATTGATCCGTCAGGCAAATATCTGCTTGTAGCCAACCAGGATAGCGATAATATTTTGGTATTTAAGATCAATCAGGCTACAGGAGTATTAAGCTTGTCACGTTACCGCATAGATATAGGTAACCCGGTTTGTCTGAAATTCACTCCAGCCGAATAAGAATAATAGGTGAAAGCTAAAAGGTGAAAGGCAAAAGGTTTCGATACCCTTTGCCTTTCACCTTTATCCTTTTACCTTCTTACAGTATTTGCGCGCTGCTTTTCTCTATTACTTCAGCATAATAGCTTTCGTATACAGGCAATATGATCGACAGGTCGAATTCTGTGGCGCGTTTTAACGAGTTTTCTTTAAATGTTTTCAGGCGGTCTTCGTCTTCCAAAATATAAATAGCGCTTTCGGCCATACCGTCCACGTCCCCAATTTCTTTCAGGAAACCAGTAACGCCATCCACATTTAATTCGGGCAACCCGCCGGCGTTGGAGCTTACCACAGGCACTTTGCAGGCCATGGCTTCCAGCGCGGCTAAACCAAAGCTTTCTGACTGTGATGGCATCAGGAACAGATCGGATACCGACAGAATTTCTTCAATCGCATCTTGCTTACCCAAAAAGCGCACATTATCGCTCACACCCAGGTCACGGGCCAATTGCTCACATTCCGAACGCTCACCGCCGTCACCTACCATTAGTAGTTTTGATGGGATACGTTCGCTTACTTTGGCATATATCTTAATTACGTCCAACGTACGCTTTACCTTGCGGAAGTTGGAGGTATGGATCAATATTTTTTCACCTGCAGGTGCGATCGCTTTTTTGAAGTGGTCTTTTGCTTTCAGGCTGAAGCGTTTCATGTCGATAAAGTTCGGAATCACTTTGATCTCGTTCTCAATCTCAAAGAATTCGAAGGTGTCTTTACGCAAATTCTCAGATACAGCAGTAACCCCGTCCGATTTGTTGATCGAAAAGGTAACAACCGGTTGATAGGTCCTGTCTTTGCCAACAAGTGTAATATCTGTACCATGCAAAGTGGTTACCACAGGTATATAAATGCCATAAGTCATCAATATCTGCTTGGCCATAAACGCAGCCGAAGCGTGCGGGATGGCGTAATGCACATGCAGGATATCCAGTTTTTCAAAACGAACCACGTCAACCAATCGGCTTGCTAAGGCCAGTTCATAAGGTGGATATTCGAAAAGCGGGTATTTAGATACAGCAACCTCGTGATAAAAGAGGTTTTCTGAAAAGAAGTCAAGTCGGGCAGGTTGGTTATAGGTCACAAAGTGCACCTGGTGACCATGGTCTGCAAGGGCCTTGCCCAGTTCGGTTGCAACAACGCCGCTACCGCCAAAAGTAGGGTAGCATACTATTCCGATTTTCATTTGATTTGGGTTCTCTCTTGCTAAGTAGTAATGAAACTATCGCATGTTGCCAACCTTAAGCTTCGCCGGTATGCATGCAATAGTTTCACTTGTGCAAGTTTAGCAGCAATTTATGGCAATAATGTTATTGCTGTGTAAAATCATTAGGAGGTCGGAAGTCGGATTTCGGAGGTCAGAATTTGAAATAGTAGCTTTTTAAATCCGAAATCGAACTTCCGAAATCCGAAATCAGGCAGATGTCAGCCACCAGGTATTGCCAAATGGGTCGCGGATGCCTGCACTGCGGCCATAGCTTTGATCAGCGGGAGCGGTGACGGTTGTGGCGCCATTGGCCAGCGCTTTTTCGTAAACCGCATCGCAATTATCTACATAGATAAAAAATCCCGCGGTTTGTTTGGGGTGTTCGGTTGTGGCGTCGGCAAACATGATCACACTTCCACCAATGCTTATTTCTGCATGCATAATGAGTGTTTCTGTGCGCATGGCCTTGTATTTTTCTACAGCGCCGAATACATTTTTGGTGAAGTTGAAAAACTCGGCAGCATTTTCGACTATCAGGTAAGGCATTATCCGTTGATAGCCTTCGGGGATTTTCAGATTTTCCATATGGATTGTTTTTTAACAAAACTGGGCAGAATATGGATCTAAAAATTGTAAAAATGAGACATTTTATATGCCCCGATACTCCGTCCCTTCCGCATCACCCGAAAAATAGAAACCCGGGTGGTAGCCGGTAAAGGCTTTTACATCATGTATAAAATGCGATTGATCATAATAGCCACACTCATATGCAATTTGCGTCAACGACTTATCTTGACCGTATTGTTTCAATGCATTTTGCAGACGCGTAAGCCGCAGGTACATCTTAGGACTAAAGCCTGAATAAATTTTAAACTTCCTATCGAACTGCCGCGTGGAGAGCGCAAATTTTGATGCCAGGTCATTCACGTTGCTGCCGGTGCCATCATAAATAGCATAGCGCACCGCCATCATCATACTTTTTTCAAGCAGTTGCCTCCTGTGTAGTTGTTTTTCCAGAAATGCCGAAAGGATAGTCACACGCTCGTTATTGTCGGCAGCCAGCATGATCCGCTCTTCCAGAAATTTGCCCTCATCCCCTAATAATAATTGAAGATCTATCTGTGAGTTAGTAGTTTCCTCAGCAGGCAGGCCAAACAAGCGAGGAATTGCGTATGGGTATAGATAAGCGCCGAAAATGCCAAAATCTTCATGAGTTATAAACCTCGAAAATTGATTGGTCTGTGAATGCAGCCCCGAGCGGTAAGATGCCGGATGAGCATTCCCGCTGATATCATCGAAAATACCTTTGTAATGAAAAACAATCTCCGCACAGCCATCAGCAACTGAGCGATATATGTACGACGGCTCGTTAAGCGATAACTCATACTCATACACCCAGAAGCACCGTACAAAGAGCTGAAGGGATTCAGGGGGTGGTATGGTGAAGTATTTCATTTGAATGCGGAAGTCGGATTGTCGATTTCGGAATGTTTTAGTTTAAAATTACAAACAATTGCGCAATCCCAACTCTAATTCCATAATTGAAATTCCGACTTCTGACTTCCGACTTCCGACCACTGACTTCTTACAACCCTTTTTGTATCGCCTGGTAAACCACGTCCTGTATCCTTGGTCTGATGCTCAAACTGGAGAGTTTGTCGCTGACATTGGGGTGCACCCGGTTGGATAAAAAGATATATACGAGGTTGTAAGTTGGATCGACCCAGACGCAGATGCCTGTAAATCCGGTATGTCCGAATGTTTTTGGTGATGCCAGTTTGGATGGATAGTGACGATCAGCAATAGGGTCCCAGCGGTCGAAACCTAAACCACGGCGACTAACATCTGATTGCTTGGCAGTGTACAGATCAACGGTTTCCGGTTTAAAATACTCATCACCACCATAAGTACCACGGTTCAATAACATCTGATATAGGATAGCGAGGTCATTCGCGGTTCCGAAGAGTCCTGCATTGCCCGAGACTCCACCCAGCATAGCAGCCGTTGGGTCGTGTACATAACCATCCAGCAGGCTATGGCGGAACACCAGGTCGTTCTCGGTAGGTGGTATGCGATTTATAGGGAAACGTTTATAAGGCAAAAAACTCGTGAACTGCATGCCCAGCGGATCGTAAAAGTTTTCCTGTACATAATCGTTAAGCGGTGTAGCGGTAACAGTTTCGTCTATTTCCTTCATAAAGCACATGCTCAGGTCGCTGTATACATATTGTCCGCGGGTTTTTAAAGGCGAGTTGAGCATATCGGCCCACATCACGTCGCGGAAATAATTCTTACGCAGGTAAAAATGCAGGGCCACTTTGGTCGAATATACAGCTGACGAATCGGTGCTGATATCGGTTGGTTTCAGTTTCTCATAAGTTTGTATATCCGGGATCAAGCCAGCCTGGTGCGTCATCAACTCTCGAATTTTGATATTATTCTTATTGGTTTTTCGCGCCATGGGGATATAGGTTCCGATGGTCGAATCCAAATTCAGGCGGCCCTCTTCCGTGAGGCGCATCGTCTCGATGGTAGTAGCTGATATTTTGGTTACCGACGCCAGGTCGAAAATATCCGTGATTTTATCCGGGATGGCTTTATCATAAGTGTGATACCCGTAAGCTTTATTAAATATCACTTTGCCATCCTTCGCTACTAATACCACGCAGCCCGGTGTGGCCTGGTTTGCGATGGCTTCGGTGGCGATTTTGTCGATATCAGCCAGGTTATCCGAGTTTATACCTGCGTCTTCCGGAACGGTATATTGCAGGCGCGTTTTAGTTGTGGTAAAACCGGTATTGGTCCGGTATTTTTCTGAATAGGATTTATCAAGTATTTGGGTAATAGCTACTCCTCCAAAAATAGCTTGCGCGCTAAACACCGCGGAAACGGGTGAAGACCTGCTTGCAAAAACAATAGGCGCATTGATATTATCCAGCTTGCTTAGCGAGCTGCCATCGCCAAAATAGGCGATCACCACGTTTTTCGACTGACGCTTTTCGGAAATAAAACTAACGACCTGCGGATTGGCCATATCGGCATCCGTAAGCTGTACGATCAACGTATTATATAATTTGGTATCAAAATCCAGCACACCCTGGCCCGGCAGCCCAACATACTCCATTCCATTGAATGACTGTATGGAACTGTATTTGTTTAAAAGACTGTCAAACGCAGCGGTGTATGGGTAGGAGAAATGGATGCTGGCGATAGTTAATTGCCCCAATTCTTTCAGTGGGATCTGGCTTTGGGCGTTATTCAGTAAAACGGTTGATTTTTCGACGACTTTTTCTTCGTTAACGTAAGCTTGACCAGTTAAAGGGGGATTTTGTGCGCAGGCCGAATGAACTAATATAAATCCTGTAAGTGCGAGTAGACAAAATCTCCATTTATTTTTTCTCATATACTTTTTCTCCGTTAACGTAGGTTTTTAATACTTTAACATTTGGCAGTTCAGACCCTTTAACTTTCATGATATCGTTATCCAGTATCACAAAATCGGCATATTTGCCCGGCTCGATGCTGCCTTTTTCTTTTTCTTCAAATTGTGCTTTTGCAGCCCAAATGGTCATCCCCTTTAATGCTTCCTGGCGACTTATCGCATTTTCGGGCTGAAATCCTCCTTCGGGGTATCCTTTCAGGTCTTTGCGCTCTACCGCTGCATAAAACGTGTAAATAGGACTGATATTTTCTACCGGGAAATCTGTCCCCAGTGGCAACCAACCGTTCTGATCAAGCAATTGTCTATAAGCATAAGCTGTTTTTAGTCGCTTTTCGCCCAAACGCGCACCCGCCCAGCGCATATCTGATGTGGCGTGCGTAGGCTGTACGGATGGGATAATACTGTAATCGCCAAAATAATGCAGATCATCCGGCGATATCACTTGGGCGTGTTCTATCCGCCAGCGATGGTCGTTTTTACCCTTCAGCACACTCGCATAAATTTTCAGAATAACACGATTCGCCGAATCGCCTATAGCGTGAGTACACATCTGAAAGCCTTTGTCTGCAATTTTTTGCGCTACTTCCTGAAAATGTTTTTGACTGCTAAGCAAGAAGCCACGCCAGTTTTTCTGATCATCATAGGGCTGAAGTAAGCATGCTCCCCGTGAACCCAGCGCGCCGTCCGCATACACCTTAAACCCGCGTACATCCAAACCGGGGGTTTTAAACACGCCCCGCTTAAACAGGTATTCGTAGTCTTCCGGCTGGTCCGATAGCAACACATATAGGCGCATTTTTAGTGAGCCTTTGTGTTGTAATTGGGCGATGGTATTCACCATGGTATAAGGTAATCCGCAATCGGAGACGGTAGTGAGCCCGTCGGCAAAGCAATTTTTCTGTGCAAATAAAAAAGCATCTTCAATTTCCTGGTCAGTGCGTTGGGGGATTTTGTGTCTTACAATACTCACAGCGTTGTCCACCAAAATACCCGTCAGCTTTCCTTTTACCGTTTCAATTTCACCACCGGAAATGGTTTGTCCTGGTTTTATCCCTGCCAGATTTAACGCGGCCTGATTGGCTATCGCTGCATGTCCATCTATCCTTGTAAGCAGAACCGGCCGGACCGGAAATAGTTTATCAAGCTTATCTTTGGTCGGGAATTGTTTTGATACCCATTTGTTTTGATCCCACCCACGGCCGATAAGCCAGCCGTCCGGGTTGCGTTTAGAAAAATTTAGTACAGAATCTACAGTCTCCTCCCAACTTTTCATACCTACAAGGTTCGCTTCCTGCAGACTTAACCCATAGGCGTAAAAATGTGAATGTGCATCAATAAAACCAGGATAAATGGGTTTACCACCTGCGTCCACCACTTGATGCGCTTTATAAATATTTTCCAGTGAATCGTCTTTGCCTACCGCGATGACCTTTCCACCCTTTACCACAAATGCATCCGCAACAGAAAATTTTGAGTCAACGGTATAAACTACGGCGTTTTTTACCAGCAGATCGGCATTGAAATCCTGTTGTTTACAGGCAGCGAATAACAGCAGGAGAGGCAAAAGTTTTTTCATAGGCAAAACGAGGTTTTACTATATACAATTATCTGCATATTATGTTGTTTTTTAAAGTCGAAAGTATTGATTGAGTCGTAAGTCTAAAGTCGAAAGTCATAAGTCGGTTAGTTTTAGATATTTGACTTCAGACTCAATACTTTCGACTTAGGACTTCAAAAATGTCACACCAATATAATAATGAACGACTTATGGCGGTATGGCGCAGATACCATAGCTAAAACATCAAGTTATGCGCTTAAATATTTAATTTAGCATCAGAAATGATCCGTCCGTTAACCAGCGGTGCGGGAGAAGGGAAATTGATTAAATGCCAGATATAATTCAGCTTTTACCAGATTCGGTAGCCAACCAGATTGCAGCAGGAGAGGTGGTGCAGCGGCCCGCGTCGGCAGTAAAAGAGCTGATCGAGAATGCGATAGATGCCGGGGCCGATAAAATACAACTGATACTGAAAGATGCCGGGAAATCACTGATACAAGTAATTGATAACGGTTGCGGCATGAGCCTGACCGATGCACGCATGTGTTTCGAGCGTCATGCTACTTCCAAAATACGCAAGGCTGAGGATTTGTTTGCCATACGTACTATGGGCTTTCGCGGGGAAGCAATGGCTTCTATTGCGGCGATAGCGCAGGTTGAGTTAAAAACCCGTCGCCATGAGGATGAACTCGGCACCTGTATTCTAATTGAGGGTTCTGAAGTGGTGAGCCAGCAAGCGTGCTCAGCTAATAGCGGTACATCCATATCCGTAAAAAATTTATTCTACAATACACCGGCGCGCCGTAATTTCTTAAAAAGCGATCCGGTTGAGATGCGTCATATCCTGGATGAGTTTCAGCGTGTGGTGCTGGCTAATCCGAATATATTTTTTACGATGCACCATAACGGGCAGGAGGTTTTTCATTTACCGGCTACGTCATTAAAACAGCGCATTGTGCATTTGTTCGGGAATAGTTACAATCAGCGATTGGTTCCTGTTGAAGAAGATACATCCATCATTAAACTACATGGTTTTGTAGGCAAGCCTGAGTTTGCGAAGAAAACGCGTGGAGAGCAATTCTTTTTCGTGAATAACCGCTTTATAAAAGATGCTTACCTGAACCATGCGGTACTGACGGCTTTTGAAGAATTGCTGCCCGAAGAAAGTTACCCGTTGTATGTGCTGTTTATCGATATTGATCCTTCAAAAATTGATATCAACGTACACCCAACTAAAACGGAGATAAAATACCAGGACGAGAAATCGATCTATGCGATCATCCGCTCTGCGGTAAAACGCTCCTTAGGTAAATACAACATTACGCCAACGCTGGATTTTGACCAGGAAAACAGCATCGGGCACCTGATTACGGAAAAGCCCCTGGAGCAGATCGTTCAACCGACGATCAGCTTTAACCCGGATTTTAATCCGTTTGCGAATGAACCGCAGGCGCCAAAAACGGAGCGCACCTCTTCGCCATCTTATACCCGCGAAATGGGCGATTATCACCGAACGCCAATCCCGCAAAACTGGGATACTTTGTATGAGATCGCCAGGCGTGAAGAAAATAAACAACAAGAATTGCATCCCGAGGAGACTATTCCGGTACAAGAGCAGGAGGTGAGTAAATCGAGTGAGCGGCAATTGTTCCAGATACATAACCGGTATATCCTTTCGCAGATCAAGTCGGGCTTTATGCTGATCAATCAGCAGGCGGCGCATGAGCGGATTTTATACGAACGCTTTTTGCAGCAGTTGGATAACCATTCAGGAACCAGTCAGCAAAGCCTGTTCCCGCAAACGGTTACCCTTAATACCAGCGATTTTGAATTACTAAAAGAACTTTTGCCGGATATCCGTACCTTGGGTTTTGATATACGTGAGTTCGGGAAAAATACGGTAGTGGTAGAGGGGATTCCGGCTGATCTGAACAACGTAGCCGAACATGCCCTGCTGGAACATTTACTGGAGGGTTTTAAAAATAATCTGGCTATTTTAAAGTTAGATAAACGCGATAACCTGGCCCGCTCGCTTGCCCGCAACGGCGCAATTAAAGCCGGAACAAAACTATCGCTTGAAGAAATGAATTTGCTGATCGATCAGCTTTTTGCCTGCCAGATGCCTAACCTGGCATTGAACGGCAAGCCTGTTATCAGTACTTTTACCATGAATGAATTAACCGAAAGGTTTGAAAAATAAAAAGAACTTAATTTACCTATGAGTGCATACAGGCAATCGCCCTTTTCCAATATTACACCGGTTGTAAAAAACCTGCTGATCATTAACATCATTTTCTTTGCTGCCACTTTCATACTGCACAATGTGTTTGATATGGACAAATGGCTGGCAGTGTACTATTTCAATTCGCCAAATTTTAAACTGTGGCAAATCATTTCATACATGTTTATGCATGGTGGATTTATGCATATATTTTTCAATATGTTTGCCCTGTTTATGTTTGGACCCATATTGGAGTACAGCGTAGGGCCCAAACGTTTCCTTAATCTGTATTTTATTTGCGGGATCGGGGCGATACTTCTACAATGGGTGGTGCAGGCCATACAGGTTCATGGTATTACCGGGGGATACATGATTTCACACCCTGAATTGGAATCGAGCTACCTGGCCTACGGACCGGCGGCACAAAAATTGTTTGATATCTACAATACCCCAATAGTTGGGGCTTCTGGTGCTATTTGCGGAGTACTGGTAGCATTTGCCATGTTGTATCCCAATATGGAAATGATTATGCTTTTTTTCCCAATACCTATTAAAGCGAAGTATATAATACCGGGTTATTTACTGCTGGAGTTGTGGCTTGGCATTGGGCAACGCGGAGGTGATAATGTAGCGCATTTTGCGCATTTGGGCGGGGCGCTGTTTGGTTTCCTGGTTGTAAAATTCTGGAGATTAAACAGACCGAACAACTATTTTTAATTCTGGTGCGTTTATTGATATAAATTAAGTATGAATACCTGGCAACAAATTCAATATAAAATGCTCCGGTCGGGCAGCAGGATAAACCTGTTGATAGGGATTAACGTGCTGGTTTTTTTATTGGTCAATGTTGCCGGAGTAATTGACCGACTGGTTTTTCAGAGTCATTTTATAGATTATTATTCTGGCGAACTGCTTTTGCTGCCCTCATTTCTGCCCAAATTAGCAAGCCATTTTTGGACGCCTTTTACCTATATGTTTATGCATGCAGGTATATTTCACATACTGTTCAATATGCTTTGGCTGTACTGGATAGGGCAAATATTTGAAGAATACCTCGGCAATAAACGAACCATCGGCTTGTATCTTTTAGGCGGATTGACAGGCGCACTGTTTTTCGTAGCCGCCTACAATATTTTCCCATTTTTTGCTCCCGTACTTGCGGGGAGCACGGTCGTTGGCGCTTCAGCAAGCGTTATGGCTATTATAGTAGCTACTGCCACATTACTACCTGATTATAGTATTGGTCTGATCTTGATTGGCCCTGTAAAACTGAAGTGGATCGCATTATTTTATGTGGTTGTCGATTTTCTGAGCATTGCTGGTCCAAACGCGGGCGGTGAATTTGCCCACCTGGGTGGCGCATTGATCGGCTTTATATACATCAAACAACTAAAGCGGGGTAATGATTGGATAGGCGCTATCACCGGAATCTTCAGGAAAAAGTCAAAAATGAAGGTTGCCTCCCGGAATGCGGATAGAAATAATGGCGGAAAACCCCGCCAAGACGAAATAGACCGTATCTTAGACAAAATTACAGACACAGGCTATGAAAGCCTGAGCAAACAGGAAAAAGAAATACTATCCAGGGCCAGCAAGGACAATGAAGCCTAAAAAGGGACTAAATTTTATCGATAAACTATTCCTTTGGGTCAACGTGGCCTGTTGCGGAGGCTTATTGATAAGTTACCTTGCTCCGATTGTCAATCCCGAAAAATTCTGGCCTATTGCCTTCTTTGGATTAGCTTACCCGTTTTTATTGCTGGCCAACATCATCCTCATCGCTTATTGGTTATTCCGGAAAAGCAAATGGGTGCTTTTGTCCCTAATCACTATTGCTGTGGGTTGGGGGGTATTGAAAAAAAATATTGGTCTGCGTTTTCCATCAGCATATGGCATAAAAAAAGCCGAGGCAATACGGGTGATGACCTATAACGTGCATAATTTTAAACGTTATGGGTCTAAAAACGATATTTCTACCAAACATGAAATATTATCGATCATTGCAGAACAGCAGCCGGATATAATCGGCTTCCAGGAGTTTTATACGCGTTACAAAGGACAGTATAACATGCTCGACTCCATTCAAAAAATATTAAAGTGCAATAATTATTTTTTTGAGGCGGTAGTTGAAAATCGGACCGAGGCTATTGGCCTGGCCTTGTTTTCCAAACTGCCGATAGTTGACCATGGCTATATCCAGCTAACAGAAAAGCGCAGTGAGAACCAGGGCATTTATGTGGATGTAAAAAAGGGGGATAAGGTATTCAGGATATACAGTGTCCACTTGCAGTCTATCCGTTTTGATCCGGATGATTACCGTTACCTGAATAATATATCGCAACAAGGCAAGCCTGAGGTTGGTTCGGCTAAGCGCTTAGGGTATAAGCTGAAGATCGCTTTCCAGAAACGAAGCGAGCAGGTGTTCAGGATTAAAAGACATGCTGATTCTTGTGCTCATCCGTACATCATTTCTGGTGATTTTAACGATACACCGACCTCGTTCGCCGTTAACCAGATGGGCAAAGGGCTAAAAAATGCCTTTCGCGAAAAAGGCTCCGGCCTGGGTCGCACATACAACGGCAGTTTTCCGAATTATCAAATTGACTACATTATGGCAGGCCAGCAATTTGATGTGCTGAATTATGCCATTATCGAAAAACGGTTATCAGATCATTACCCGGTGTGTAGCGATTTGGTATTGAAGTAGTTGTTGCTTTCTCTTGATAGAAAGTAACCAAAGATCAAGTCAGCCAAATGCTTTCTCTTCGCTCACAGGCTTTGCCCACAATCAGACAGAACTGGGACCGGAGAATTTTGCCCGGTTATCACACCCACTGTCCGCGCTTCAGCAAAATCCTAATGCCCGCCAGCGCACGACCTCTCGACGTACTGTCTGATTTTGCCTGAAAGCAACATGGCTGATGGGCAAGAAAAAAACAATCATTTAAATGGACGGGAGATATAGTTAAATGGTGTCAATAGACCAGCTTCTGGCGAAATCAAACAAAACAATGGAGGCCAGTGCTATGGAAAAGGTATAAGCGAACTTTGCTGAAGAAGTGGGTTGTGTGAACGATAGTGGGGCAAAGTATTGCAGCCGTGGTTTTGGTTGATTGTGTGCAAAGGCTTTGTGTGGCAAAGAAGCAAGCGTCTATTGACTTGATTTTTTGTTACTTTTTTATCAAGAAAAAAGTAAGTCGTCGTCAAATTCTTGCAAACAAATGATAAAAAATCCCAATGTGACCAAGACTGCTTTACAGGTGGCTGTAAAAAAATCGTAAGTTTGCCGACATGGATCAAAGCCTGTTTATTTACAATACTTTAACCCGTAAAAAAGAGAAATTCGAAGCCATTCACCCGCCACTCGTTGGTATGTATGTTTGCGGTCCGACTGTATATAGTGATGTACACCTGGGCAACTGCCGCACTTTTATTTCATTCGACCTGGTTTTCAGATACCTTACTCATTTAGGGTACAAGGTTCGTTATGTGCGTAATGTGACCGATGCCGGTCACCTGGAAGGCGATGCAGGAGATCAGGGAGAGGATAAGATCTCAAAAAAGGCTAAACTGGCTCAATTGGAGCCGATGGAGATCGTCCAAAAATATACCGTTGGCTTTCACGATATCATGCAGGTGTTTAACGTGTTGCCGCCAAGTATCGAGCCTACGGCCACCGGGCATATTATTGAGCAGATTGAACTGGTAAAGCTGATCCTGGAGCATGGTTATGGTTATGAAGTAAACGGCTCTGTTTATTTTGATGTAGAGAAATACAATCAGAACCATGATTATGGCATATTGAACGGCCGCAACCTGGAGGATATGATCAATAATACCCGAGATTTGGGCGGACAGGATGAAAAACGTGGCAAGCTGGATTTTGCCCTATGGGTAAAAGCAAAGCCAGAACACCTGATGAAATGGCCCTCACCCTGGAGCCTGGGTTTCCCGGCATGGCATCTGGAATGCTCGGCCATGAGCGCCAAATACCTGGGGCCACATTTTGATATTCACGGCGGCGGGATCGACCTGATGCCAACTCACCACACTAACGAGATCGCCCAAAATATAGCTGCTTGTGATAAAATGCCGGCTAACTACTGGGTGCATACCAATATGCTGACGGTGAACGGACAGAAAATGTCAAAATCCTTAGGCAACAGCTTTTTACCACAGGAGTTGTTTTCAGGCAGCCATGCGTTGTTGAATAAGGGCTACAGCCCAATGACAGTGCGCTTCTTTATGCTGCAGGCTCATTACCGCAGCACGCTTGATTTCAGCAACGAGGCGATGGAAGCCTCAGAAAAAGGCTTTAAACGCCTGATGAACTCGTTTACCCTGCTCGGCAATTTGAACGTGTCGGACGTAACCGAAGTAGAAATTGCACCATTACAACAGCGTTGCTATGATGCAATGAATGATGATTTTAACAGCCCGGTTTTAATAGCGGAGCTGTTTGAGGCATCGCGCATCATCAATTCGGTTTATGATAATAAGTTAAAGATCAACGCGGCTAATCTTCAATTGTTGAAGAACCTGATGAACGATTTTATCATCGACGTTTTGGGATTGAAGAACGAACAGGTTGCCAATGATGATTTGCCAAAAGTGCTGGATATGATCGTGGGTTTGCGAAATGGTGCCAAAATCAATAAGGACTATGCAACATCCGACAGGATAAGAGAGGGCTTGCAACAGATCGGTTTCCAGTTAAAAGATGGTAAAGACGGCACTACATGGAGCAAGATGTAATATTTATGAATAATGATTATAAATATTAAACGATTGTAATTTTAACCGATCGAAATCGTTTATAATTTCGATAATAAAAACATTATGTCCAACGGGGATTAGTACCCCTATAGCAGTTTAACTTTTATTATTAAATTGCCCAACCTTTTTTAACCAATGAAACGATTAATCTTAGTTGCCTCTTTATTTATTAGCCCCATATTAATTTTTGCACAACAAAAGCCTGCTCAAGTGGGTACCGTAATAGATGCAGAACGCGCTTTCAAAAAACTTGTTGAGCGTAAAGGTATAAAGGAGGCATTTTTAACAGTAGCTGATCCCGAGGGCATTGTATTTAAGCCTGAGGTAATTAAAATAACAGATTTTTATAACTCTATAGATAAACAACCGGGTACTTTAACCTGGGAACCGAAATTTGCACGCATTTCGGCTAATGGCGACCTGGCTTTCACTGCGGGCCCGTATGTTTATCAGAACGGAAAGTCTGAGGATGATAAAGTATACGGCGATTACGTATCCATCTGGCGTACCGATGTAGACAATAAAATGAAGCTGCTGATCGACCTGGGCATTCAACACCCCGAAAGCGAAAATCAGGAATTAACTGACTTTAAAGAGCCGGATACAGCTAAACGCACTACCCCGAGCAAAGACCCATTTAATGGCAGAAGTGTAATAATCGGTACTGATAAAACATTTAACCATGCTCTGACCATTTCTGCGTTAGCTACTTATAAGGAGTTTTTAAGTCCCGAGGCTCGTTTTTACTTCCCAGGCTTTGAACCTATTACAGGTCAGGACAAGATCATGAAGTTTCTGGAAAATGAGGCTATCAACATCACTGCTGAAACCATCAACGTAGGCCGCTCAACCAGCAATGATTTGGCTTACAGCTACGGCCGTGCCCGCATCCAAAAAGGCGAGGTCGTTAGCAATTACAACTACGTTCGCATTTGGGAGATTGACCAGGATCATAAATGGGATGTGGTGCTGGAGATATTTTCGGCAGTGGAACAATAGGTTAGAGATTAGTTAATTAGAGATTAGTTAATTGGTTGATTAGAGATTAGTTAAGCAAATGCTTATAACTCAGTAAGTACCTAATCAACTAATCTTTAATCTCTAATCTCTACAGCAGTCGCTGTATAATATCATCAGCTGTCAAGCCCTCCGCTTCCGCGTGATAGCTGCGGATGATACGGTGCCTTAAAACGGGCTTGGCCACGGCTTTCACATCTTCGATATCAGGAGAATACTTGCCATTTAAAACGGCGTGACATTTAGCGCCTAGTATCAGGAATTGCGATGCTCGTGGGCCGGCTCCCCAGTTGAGCAGTCTTTTTACTTCCGGCGAAGCGAGGTCGCTTGTAGGGCGTGTTTTAGCAACC